>JAGBHS010000072.1 GCA_017935385.1 Tidjanibacter sp. | reverse complement strand
TACATCTTCATCGACTGTTCTCCCTCGTTGGGTTTCACTACGGTCAATGTTCTCGTGGCAGCCGACAGCGTGCTTATCCCCGTTCAGTGCTCCTACTTTGCGCTGGAAGGACTCGGCAAGTTACTCAACACCATCAAGATGGTAAAAGGCGGTCTGAATCCGGCACTGGCCATTGAGGGCTTTTTGATGACCATGTATTCACGTTCCAAACTGGCAAATCAGGTGATTCTGGAAGTGAGGGAACATTTCAAACAGTTGGCTTATGACACCGTCATAGTTCGCAACGTGCGCCTTGACGAGGCTCCGAGTCGCGGTCTGCCCGTAATTCTGCATGACGCCTCATCGGCCGGCAGCAAATGCTACATGGAATTGGCAAAAGAGGTATTACGTCGTAACAGCGACTCCCCCTCAACTGACGAAGAGTAAACAAAGAAAAAATTACAGATAAGAGATGAAAATAAACAACATCGGTCTGGGTCGCGGACTCGGCGCCATACTCGACACCGAAAACGTAGTTACACAGACATCGGACAACCTGAAAGAGTTGGAGATAAACAGCATAATGCCCAACCCCAAGCAGCCTCGAACCAATTTTGAGGAGGAACCGTTGGCAGAATTGGCCGAATCAATCAAAACATACGGCCTGATTCAGCCCGTAACGGTGCGCAAGGAGCTCAACGGCAACTATATCATCATCAGCGGCGAACGTCGTTGGAGAGCTTCTCAGATGGCGGGGCTGACCAAAATACCCGCTTACATCAGAGAGGCCGATGATCAGAATCTGCACGAGATGGCTCTGGTGGAAAACATCCAGCGTCAGGATCTGAACGCAATGGAAATCGCCATAAGCATGCAACGCCTCATTGACGAGTGCAACATTACGCAGGACACCATGGCTTCACGCGTGGGCAAGAAACGTTCTACCGTTGCCAACTATCTGCGCCTGTTGTCATTGCCTATCGAGATGCAGGTCGCGCTGAAAGACAACCTCATCACCATGGGACATGCCAAGGCAATCGCTTCGGCCCCCGATGACAAGAGATTGGGAATACTGAAAAAATGTATCAAGAAAGAGTTGTCGGTAAGAGCCGTAGAGGATTTGGTGCGCAAGCTGGCTCAAAAACACGAAGAACCCGAGCAGGAACAAGACAATGAATTGCCCGAAAACTATACCCGTCTTGTAGAACAACTCTCCAAAATATTGACCGAAGACATCGTCATCAAGAGTGAAAAAGACGGCAAAGGCAAAATCATAATAGGATTTGCGGGTGATGACGATATCAACATGCTGTTGGAGAAGATTGAAAAACTTACCGAAAAATAGAATGTTGACAGGAAAGAACGGCGTCAGGATATTGATTTCATTGCTTATCGGCATCATCACGATGTCGATATCGCCTTGTTATGGCCAAGACAAAAAGCAAGACAAACGCAAAAAGAACGAACCCGCCGTCTCTATCATAGACCAAAGACCCGAATTCAAGGTACAAGGAGGATTGAGAACCGAGATCATCAAAGTGCCTGTCAAACCCGACAGCGTCATAATGTTTGAAATTGACGCCAGGTTGGATTCTCTGGTGATGGCAAACGAGGGGGTATCGCGCGATTCGCTTGTGGCTTTGGGTCACTCGCTGGGTACGGACACACTCACTGCTCAACGCGACTCATTGCCCGAAAAACTCATACAAGCAGCAATGGAGGCCGATTCTCTTCATGTGATTTTTGCAAAACTGCATTCCAAACTCCACGATACGGTGGGTGTGGTTACCGCCGCACCGCCGCAGGATTCCACGTTCATGGCTGTAAGAAGAAATCGCAAGGGAGAGGAACTCGACAGTCTTGGACATCGCCACAGCATTGTGGTTAAGGAGGGACTGGTCAGGGATTCAATTCCGCTGTCAAAGCTGACCTTACTGTCGGCCGTAATACCCGGATATGCCCAGATATATGAAGGCAATTACTGGAAAGCCGCAGCAGGATATGTGGCCATGGGTGTGCCGTTGGCATTGAGCTTTAAACAAAACAAAGAGTACAAAGACTACAAGAAACAATATGATGCGTTGATTATGTCGAATGCATCACGCACCGAAATAGACCCCATACAAACGGAAATGATAAAACACAACACCTATCGTCAGCTGTTGTGGGCCGGTACGGCTCTCTCCTACATGGCTCTGCTGGCCGACGGAGTATACAACTACCCCTCGGACATGAGTGACATAAAAAAAGCCACCACCCTATCGACCATCATGCCCGGTGCCGGTCAATTCTATAACGGCAGTTATTGGCGCATCCCGTTCGTGGTGGGCGCTTTCGCCTCCATTGGCTATGTAATCGACTGGAACAACAGAGGTTATCAACGTTTCAAACTTGCCCACGACCTTGTGGCCGACGGCAACGATGCGACGGTGGATGAGTTCAACGGTCGCTATACGGCAAGTTTCCTGAGAAACATGAAGAATCAATACAGACGTAACCGCGACCTTGCAATAATAGGTACGGCGGCAGTCTATCTGTTAAATATTATCGACGCCCATGTGGATGCCCATCTGAAAGATTTTGACGTAAGCGACGACCTGACACTCAACGTCTCGCCCGAATTCAAAACCCACGGAATATACGGTGGTAGCAGCATCAACAACACAATGGGATTCAATCTAAACTTTACATTTTAATCTGAAATCATGCTCAAACACATTAAAGCCATAGTTACGACTTTAACGGTGCTTGCCGTAAATATTTCTGCGCAGGCAAAAGATAACAACCCCGACACAATGCTCATAACCCCCGTTCTGCCGATCAGCGAGATGGTTCGTGCCGACTCGGTGGCATTCGCCAACAGGGTGCTTTATGCAGAACGTACCACCATCGATTCGCTGTTGGATGTATGGTTGGAGAGTCGCAAGGAGGTTCTGACCGACAGTTTGTTCAACCTCAATGCCGACTGGCAGGAACCCGAAATAGGCAGCAAAATGTATCTGCCCGACTCGGTGTATATCAAACGCCTCAACTCACTTACCTCACCCATTCCATTGGTATACAATCAGCATGTGAAACAACAGATACAGTCGCTGACCACCACACGACGTACAACAGTAAGTTTGGCTCTGGGACGTTCGCTGAAATACTTTCCTATGATTGAAGCGGAACTTGATGCGGCAGGAATCCCGTTGGAGTTCAGAATTCTGCCCGTAATAGAATCGGCTCTGATTCCGACAGCTCGTTCTCGCATGGGCGCCATGGGAATATGGCAATTCATGCTCGCAACAGGTCGCAACTACGGCCTGGAAATCACCTCGTTCGTGGATCAACGCCGCGACCCCATTGCCGCCACCAAAGCTGCTTGTCGCTATCTGCAAGACATGTATCGCATCTTCGGCGACTGGACTCTTGCCCTGGCAGCATACAACTGCGGTCCGGGCAACATCAACAAAGCCATAAAACGTGCGGGAGGTAAAAGAGATTTCTGGGAGATATACACCTATCTGCCTCGTGAAACCCGCAACTATGTGCCCATATTCATTGCGATGACCTATGCGTTCCATTTCCATAATCAGCACGACATAGAGCCACAGGACATCCTGTCGCCCTTCGAGACCGACACAGTGATGGTGAACCGCATAATGCACCTGGAGCAGATCTCGTCTACCATCAACATCCCTCTGGATGTATTGCAGACACTCAATCCGCAATACAAACTCGACATAATTCCTGCAAACGAGGAGAAAGGTTATGCCCTCACTCTGCCCCGTCAGGAAGTGCCGATGTTCCTTGTGAACGAACAACTCATAATGTCAAAAGACACAACTTATCTGGCTCAATACATGCGCACCTCGAAGGAGACCGGCAAAGTTGAATTCAATATAGAGTCAACCACATATGTGGTAAAACGAGGAGATACATTGGGCGGCATCGCGGCACGACACAATGTAACCGTAAGTCAGTTGATGAAGTGGAACAACATAAAGAGCACACGAAGTGTCATAAGACCCGGACAAAGATTGGAAATCTTCCTATAAACACATAGAACCCCATGAAATTCGAAGAGACAATAGTAGCCCCCGCAACGGGAAACGGTGGCGCCATAGCAGTGATAAGGGTAAGCGGTGCAAAAGCAGCCGAAATTTGTGACGCAGTTTTCGTTTCACCCAAAGGCAAAACCATAGGCGCAGCGCAAGGGTATACTATGCTCTACGGTCAGATAGTCAACAATGGGAACACGATAGACGATGTGGTGGCGGCAATATACAAAGCCCCCTACTCCTATACGGGCGAGAACATGATTGAAATATCCTGTCATGCATCAAAATATATTATATCGCAAATAACACAGGCTCTTTGCGACAACGGCGCCCGAGCAGCACATGCAGGCGAGTTTACACAACGCGCTTTCATGAACGGAAAACTCGACCTCGCACAAGCCGAAGCAGTGGCCGACATCATCGCATCGCACGACAAGGCTTCACATTACATTGCCTCACAACAGATGCGTGGCGGATATTCGGAAGAACTGAAATCTTTACGCGACAAACTACTTCGCCTGGTGTCACTCATGGAGTTGGAGTTGGACTTCGGTGAAGAGGATGTGGAGTTCGCTGACCGTAGCGAGTTTATCTCCATACTGAACGAAACGGAAGACAAAATCAAACAACTGACCCGCTCATTCTCCTACGGGAATGCCATCAAGGAGGGTATCAGAGTGGTTATTGCAGGCAGTCCAAATGTGGGAAAATCCACGTTGCTCAACGCCCTGCTGAAAGAAGAGAGAGCCATCGTGTCGGACATAGCGGGCACTACGCGCGATGTGATAGAAGATACTCTGAAAATCGGAGGAGTTGATTTTCGCCTCACCGACACAGCCGGCCTGCGCATAAGCGATGAACAAATAGAGCAAATGGGTATAGAACGTACCCACAAGGCAGTATCACAAGCACGAATATTGTTACTCATGTTCGACATTCGCACCGCCACAAAAGATCTTATTGACAAACAAATTGCGGAACTTGCTCCCAATGCGGAACAAAAGATCTGCATACTGCTGAATAAAGCCGACGTTCATATTGAAGATGAGAATATCTCTTTGACCCAAAGGCAGATGTTGCAAACCATATATCCCCGATACACCGTCATTACATTATCGGCAAAAACGGGCATTGGGATTGAAAGCGTACGTCAGTTTTTGGAGCAGGCGGGCGAGTTGAACGACATATACAATCAAAGCGTGACGGTGTCGAACATCCGTCATTATCAGGCCTTAAAACGAGCAGAAGAACGTTTGTTGGCCGTTCGTAACGGATTGGAGTCGGGATTACCGACCGATTTGATAGTAGAAGATATAAGGGGTATGTTGGGACACCTAGGCGAAATCACCGGCGAAATCACCACCGACGAAATCCTCGGCCAAATTTTTAGCACTTTCTGCATCGGAAAGTAACCCACGATTAGCAACAATTACAAAATATCATTATTGATTATAAAGGCGTTGATTATCAGCGCCTTTTCTTT
>JAGBHS010000003.1 GCA_017935385.1 Tidjanibacter sp. | reverse complement strand
GGTATCGTAGCCAAAGTGGTACGCGACGAGGATATGCCGTTCTTGGAGGACGGAAGTACGGTAGATATCGTACTGAACCCGTTGGGTGTGCCCTCACGAATGAACCTCGGTCAGATTTACGAGACCATCCTCGGTTGGGCAGGAATGGAGCTGGGTCTGAAATTCGCAACCCCCATCTACGACGGTGCATCGTTGGACGAAATCAACGAATACATCGCCAAAGCGGGTCTGCCGAAGAACGGAACCTGCTATCTGCACGATGGAGGAACAGGCGAATTGTTCGATCAACCGGCAACAGTGGGTGTTATCTACATGCTGAAACTGGGTCACATGATCGACGACAAGATGCATGCTCGTTCAATCGGTCCGTACTCACTCGTTACGCAGCAGCCGTTGGGAGGTAAAGCTCAGTTCGGAGGTCAGCGTTTCGGAGAGATGGAGGTTTGGGCACTCGAAGGCTTCGATGCAGCAAATATCCTTCAAGAGATTCTTACCATCAAGAGTGATGACGTTGTCGGTCGTGCCAAAGCATACGAGGCAATCGTCAAAGGTGATAACCTGCCCGCAGCAGGCATCCCCGAGTCACTCAACGTACTGCTTCACGAATTGCGCGGTCTTGCAATCAGCGTAAAACTTTCGTAGTTCGAGCTTAATAACAGATTAGTGAATTATTAAAACAGGTTAATAAAATGCCAGTTAAAAAGGATAATAAAACGAGCTGCAATTTCAGTAAGATTTCTATCGGTCTTGCTTCACCCGAGGAGATTCTGGAAAATTCGAGCGGCGAGGTCCTCAGACCCGAAACGATAAACTATCGTACGTATAAACCCGAAAGAGACGGTCTGTTCTGCGAACGTATCTTCGGCCCGGTAAAGGACTATGAGTGCCACTGCGGAAAGTATAAACGCATCCGTTACAAAGGTATCGTCTGCGACCGATGCGGTGTGGAGGTGACCGAGAAGAAAGTTCGTAGAGAGCGCATGGGCCACATCTCATTGGTGGTTCCGGTGGTACATATCTGGTTCTTCCGTTCGTTGCCCTCGAAGATCGGTGCAATGCTCGGTATCCAGACCAAGAAACTCGATGCAGTTATCTACTATGAACGTTTCATCGTAATTCAGGCCGGTGCCGCAAGCGAATCAGGAGTATCGGATCTGGATCTGCTCACCGAGAAAGAGTATCTGGATATTTTGGCGGCTCTGCCCAAAGGCAACCAGCAGTTGGATGACAGCGATCCCAACAAATTCATCGCACAGATGGGTGCAGAGGCAATCTATACCCTCTTGCAGAAAGTGGATCTGGACTCACTGTCATATCAGTTGCGCCACAAAGCCAGCACCGAGACTTCACAGCAGCGTAAAAGTGAGGCTATGAAACGTCTGAATATCATTGAGGCATTCAGAGAGTCACGCGAGGTGAACAAGCCCGAGTGGATGGTACTGAAAGTGATTCCGGTTATTCCGCCCGAATTGCGTCCGTTGGTTCCGCTGGATGGCGGCCGCTTCGCAACATCGGACCTCAACGACTTGTACCGCCGAGTTATCATACGTAACAACCGACTCAAAAGACTTATCGAGATCAAAGCTCCCGAGGTCATCCTGAGAAACGAGAAACGTATGTTGCAGGAGGCTGTGGATTCGTTGTTCGACAACTCACGCAAAAACAATGCAGTTAAGAGTGAGAGCAACCGTCCGCTGAAATCGTTGAGTGACAGCTTGAAAGGAAAACAAGGTCGCTTCCGTCAGAACCTGCTCGGTAAACGTGTTGACTACTCGGCACGTTCGGTAATCGTCGTAGGTCCCGAGCTGAAAATGCACGAGATGGGTATTCCGAAAGATATGGCGGCAGAGTTGTACAAACCGTTCATCATCAGAAAACTCATCGAAAGAGGTATCGTAAAGACTGTTAAATCAGCAAAGAAAATCATAGACCGCAAAGACCCCGTTATCTGGGATATTCTGGAAAACGTGATCAAAGGTCATCCGGTATTGATGAACCGAGCCCCGACCCTTCACCGTCTGGGTATTCAGGCATTCCAGCCTAAACTGATTGAGGGTAAGGCAATGCAGTTGCACCCGTTGGCATGTACGGCATTCAACGCCGACTTCGACGGTGACCAGATGGCAGTTCACTTGCCGCTGGGTAACGCAGCTATCTTGGAGGCTCAGTTGCTCATGTTGGGTTCACACAACATCCTCAACCCCGCCAACGGTGCGCCTATCACCGTGCCTTCACAGGATATGGTACTCGGTTTGTACTATATTACCAAACCGAAACCGGGCGCAAAAGGAGAAGGTACCAAATTCTACGGTCCCGAAGAGGCAATCATCGCCTACAATGAGGGAATGGTGGATCTGCACGCAAAAGTGGGCGTGATGGTCGACACGGTGGACGAAGAGGGCAACCCCAAGAAAGAGTTCATCAAAGAGACCACCATCGGCCGAATCATCTTCAACCAGTTGGTTCCCAAAGAGGTGGGCTATATCAACACATTGTTGAAGAAGAACACGTTGCGTGATATCATCGGTGTTATCATGAAGAAATCAGGTGCCGACAAGGCAGCCATCTTCTTGGATGACATCAAAAACCTCGGTTATCAGATGGCATTCCGCGGAGGTCTGTCGTTTAACCTCGATGCAGTGCTTATCCCCGACGAGAAAGCAGCTCTCGTGGATAGCGGTTATCAGCAGGTGGACGAGATCTATGAGGAGTACAATATGGGTCTTATCACCAACAACGAACGTTATAACAGGGTTATCGACGTTTGGACCAATATCAACAACAAACTGACCGCAACACTCTACGATCAGTTGAAGAATGATAAGGACGGTTTCAACCCGGTATTCATGATGTTGGATTCGGGAGCCCGTGGTTCTAAGGAGCAGATTCGTCAGTTGTCTGGTATGCGTGGTCTTATGGCAAAACCCCAGAAGTCAGGAGCAGAGGGAGGACAGATCATCGAGAACCCGATTCTCTCGAACTTCAAAGAGGGTCTGTCAGTGTTGGAGTACTTCATCTCTACCCACGGTGCACGTAAAGGTTTGGCCGATACCGCACTTAAAACTGCCGACGCAGGTTACCTTACCCGTCGTCTGGTGGATGTCGCAAACGACGTCATCATCAACGAGGAGGATTGCGGCACATTGCGTGGTCTGACCGCTACCGCATTGAAACGCAACGATGCAGTAATACAGTCACTCTATGACCGTATCCTGGGTCGTACCGCACTGAACGACATCTATCACCCCGAAACGGGCGAACTGATTGTCAAAGCAGGTGAGGAGATCAACGAGGCAGCTGCCGAGAAGATTGAGAACTCACCCATCGAGGAGGTTGAGATCCGTTCGGTACTCACTTGTGAGTCACGTCACGGTGTTTGTGCTAAGTGCTACGGCCGTAACCTTGCAACAAGCCGCATGGTACAGAAAGGTGAGGTTGTCGGTGTCATCGCTGCACAGAGTATCGGTGAGCCCGGTACACAGCTGACTCTGCGTACATTCCACGTCGGTGGTGTTGCAGGTAGCTCAACCATTGACAACAGCATCGTTGCCAAATATGACGGAGTATTGGAAATCGACGACCTGCGTGTCATCAAGACCAAAGACAAGGACGGTAATGAGCGCATGGTGGTAACCAGCCGATTGGCAGAGTTGCGCATCGTGAACAAGGATACAGGTATTATTCTCTATACCACCAACTTGCAGTACGGTTCTACACTCTACAAACTCGACAATGAGGAGGTAAAGAAAGGCGATTTGATCTGCGAATGGGATCCCTTCAACGCAGTTATCATCTCTGAGTTCGACGGTAAGGTTGCTTTCGAGAACATCATCGAGGGTAGCACCTATCGTGAGGAGTACGATGAGCAGACCGGTCTTCGTGAGAAAGTCATCATCGAGAGCCGTGACAAGACCAAGAACCCGATCATCAAGATTTTGGACAAAGACGGTGTTGAGCAGAAACAGTACAACTTGCCCGTTGGCGCACATATCATCGTTAAGGAGAACAGCCGCATCAAAGCCGGTGAAACCCTTATCAAGATGCCGCGTTCGTTCGGTAAGGCAGGCGATATCACGGGAGGTCTTCCCCGAGTTACGGAGCTGTTCGAGGCCCGCAACCCGTCTAACCCCGCAATCGTTACCGAGATCGATGGTGAGATTACCTTCGGTAAAATCAAACGTGGTAACCGCGAGATCGTTGTTACCTCACGCGATGGCGATGTGAAGAAATACCTCGTACCTCTGACCCGTCAGATTCTGGTACAGGAGAACGACTACGTTAAAGCAGGTATGCCTCTGTCTGACGGAGCCATCACTCCGAGTGATATTCTCGCAATCCAGGGTCCGACCAAGGTTCAGGAGTATATCGTGAACGAGATTCAGGAGGTTTACCGTGGTCAGGGTGTGAAGATCAATGACAAACACTTTGAGGTTATCGTTCGCCAGATGATGAACAAGGTGCAGATCAAAGATCCGGGAGATACCCGCTTCCTTGAAGAGCAGATCGTGGACAAATGGGAGTTCATGGAGGTTAATGACAGTCTGTATGACAAGGTTGTCGTTACCGATGCCGGTGACTCACAGAATGTTCAGCCCGGTCAGATCATATCGGTGCGTAAGTTGAGAGACGAGAACTCGGTTCTCAAACGCAAGGATATGAGACAGGTAGAGGTGCGTGACATTGTTCCCGCCACTTCAAGCCAGATTCTCCAAGGTATCACGCGTGCCGCATTGCAGACCAACAGTTTCATGTCGGCAGCATCGTTCCAGGAGACGACCAAGGTACTCAACGAGGCAGCAATCTTCGCAAAAGTGGATCCGTTGGAGAACCTGAAAGAGAACGTTATCTGCGGTCATCTGATTCCTGCCGGAACAGGTGTTCGCGATTGGAACAACGTTCTTGTTGGTTCGAAAGAGGACTACAATACAATAGGTGGCAGCGCAGAGTAATCTGACTTCCACAATCATTAAACCAAAGAGCCGAGCAAGAATGCTCGGCTCTTTGGTTTTTTATTTATTATTCAGTAACCAGACAATGAATAAAAGAGTGACAACTGAATAAAAATATCCTAACTTGACAAAAGATTTTAGGGAACGGGATCGTAACCGCTTCCTCCCCACGGATGGCAACGCATGATGCGTTTGAATGCCAACCAGCCGCCTTTAAACAATCCGTGTTTCTTCAATGCCTCCATGGCATAAGTCGAACAAGACGGCACATAACGACATGCCGGCGGAGTAAGTGGAGATATGCAACTCTTATAGAATCTTATCAACACCAGAAACGGCCATATCGCAATCTGCCTACAAACTCTTTTGAATCTTACCCAACGCGTTTCTGACTCCATTTTCCACCGTTTTATAGTCATGAACCATAGCCGTATTGTAAACAAAGGCAACACGCACATCAACACGTTTCTCGGCAGCCGCCATCAGCAGTTGTTGTTTGTTTAATCTGTATGCCTCGCGTGTACGGCGTTTCATGAGGTTACGTTTGTTGGCTCGTTTGAGAAATCTCTTGGGCACCGAAAACAGAACAGACGGCAAGCACTCCGCCTCTGCCCCCTCATCACACGGACGAACATGCCAAAAATAACGCAACGGGCCGGCATATCCCTTGCGACCCTCGGCGAAAAGCAACTCCAACTCATGCTTTCCGCGCAGACGTTCCTCTCTTCTCAAACCTTGTCCTTGCGTCATCTTTTTCATCTTTTTTGAGTCCTCCCAATAACGAAAACTCCACTCCATTTTCCCATCATCCCTCACAACACAGATGATGGGGAACAGAATCCATATTACAAAGGTACAAAAAAAGCGACCGATGTATTTATAAAATCCTCGGTCGCCCTAATTTTTTATCTCCATTCTGCGACGTTCAATCTACTTGTCGGCAGCAGCTTCTTCTGTCGGCTTACGACGCGCACGTGTTTTCTTGACGGGTTTTGCCTCCTGCGCCTTAATGAACTCCTCCGATTTGCGCGACTGGGTTATCGACACTGGAACAATCTCTTTACCCTCCTTCACCGAACTGATAAGAATATCGGCCGCTTTCACCATGCTCGGACATTGAGCCGAGGGAGCATTTACACTCACCGTAAGTCCTGCATCTATGGCTGTACGGGTGGTATTATCACCAAATGTAGCTATCATAGGCAGATTCTCCGTACCGAATGTTGATATCAACGTGGTGATCTCCGACGGACTGTAAAAAATGAGCAAATCATACTTTTTCACGTCCACTGCACTCAGGTCGGCCGAAACGGTACGCGAAAGAATGAGTTTCGAGTGCTGCAAACCAAGACGTTCCATAGTCTCGGGAATCTCCGGATTGTGCGGCTCCGAAAGTGCAAGCACAAATTTCTCATCTTTATGCTTGATTATCAGCTCCATAAAATTATTGAAATTGCCGTCCGAGAAGAATATTTTTCTTTTACGATAGACGATATACTTCTGCAAATAAAGTGCAATAGCTTCGGTATTGCAGAAATATTTCATTGTTTCGGGGATAGAGATTCGCGCCTCCTCGCAGATGCGGAAGAAGTTATCAACCATCGCACGGCCCGTAAAAATCACTGCCGTATGTGAGAGAATATCAACTTTCTGGCTTCTGAACTCTTTCAACGTCACTCCGTTAATCTTAATGAAAGGAGTGTAATCCACGGTCGCTTTATGCTTTCTTATAATCTCGTTGAAAGGAGCTTTTTCAAGATTTGCAGGGGTCGGCTGTGAAACCAATATCTTCTTTATTTCCAATGTACTTTGTGTTTTATTACCTATTCTAATCTTACCTGATTCCAAGTGCCAAAACTATTATAGTCACCAACGGCACCAGATCGACGGTGCAAAGGTACAAAATCCAAAGTAAAATTGAAATTTTTTCTTTAATAAACAGAAATAATATTCTAAAAAAATAGGTCACAAAATATAACACAACCAGCACGATAAATGCTCCATACACTACTCCTTCGGTGCTGACAAGATCAAATGACAAGAGTAAAACGAGAGGGATGGTAACAAGTGAAAACAAGGCAAAAAAGCGTTCCTGATTCTCATTAAGCAAACTGCACGAATTCTTATTAAAGGTCAAAGCGCCCGCACCATGCAACAACAATCTCTTATACAACCCCCAGCCAATAAATCCCGACACTATCAGCATCAATGTTTTGCCCATCGTCGCACTCTGTTGCAGCCCCTCGTTCCAAACGCATATACTCACAAACAGAGCCATTGCCACAAGCCCCAACAGATTCATCAACAGTACAAAACCATTAATAGAAAGACGCCCCTCTATCTTATCGTTAAGATTATTGGACGAAAAAAGCTGACGGAAAAACAACTTTATATCATCCGCAAAAACAAACACAACAAACAGATAAAGCACCAAGGTGAGCATACTGAACAGTTTGAACGGCAGGATATCCAGCAATTCCGGCGCCTTCATCACTGCCTCCGTATTCATCACTGCCTCCGAACCGAACATCCTCTCCACAGCCAAAGCAACCTCATCAGAGATATTACTAAGCGTATCCGACACCGCACCAGCACTCCGAGTCTTTTCACCCATCTGTTGCATGACCACTCCTGCTCCCACTCCTTTCGGCATTATCATCTGCTGCATCATCTTCTCTCTCTCCTCCTTTCTACGCCACAGTTCTGCGTACAGCCACCCTGATGATTGTACCCTTTCCTATCTCCGATTCCAAAACGCCTATCTTGCCGCGATGATACTCCTCTATGATGCGGCGACTCAACGAGAGACCCAGTCCCCAGCCTCGTGTTTTTGTGGTGAATCCCGGTTCGAATATGCGTGCAAAGTTGGCTTTTGCTATGCCCTTACCCGTATCTTTCACATCCACAAACACCCAATCATTATCATTGGAGATTGTCACATCGATACTACCCTGCCCCTGAATGGCATCCAGTGCGTTTTTGAGCAGATTCTCAATCACCCATTCAAACAAAGCGGCATTAACCATCGCCTGTACGGGCGCAATGGCCAGTCCGTTGTAGCTCAACGTCACGTTGCGAGGAACGCGTGTACGGAAATACATGATACTGCCACCGACAACCTCATTGATGTTGGCGGCCTGCAAACTTGTCTCCGAGCCAATCTTAGAGAAACGATCCGCCACCTTCATCAGACGGGTAAGATCCTTGTTCATCTCGTCAACCACATAGGGCTCTATGTTTTGTGTTTTGAGATATTCGAGCCAGCCGAGCAATGACGAAATGGGCGTTCCCAGTTGATGGGCCGTCTCCTTTGCAAGACCTATCCACACTCTGTTCTGTTCGTCCTGTTTGGAGGAGTGAAACGTGATGAAACCGAACGTGACAAACATCGCAATCACCAATATCTGCACATAAGGGAAATATATCAACGTCTTCAACAAACGGCTGTTACCATAGAATAGCATATAGCGACGCCCGTTCCACGCATTGATTTCAAGCGGGTCGTTTTTGGATGACAGTCTGATGAGCATTTTGTTCCTCAGATCGGGGTGGTTAAGCACCTTGTCGGGAATCATATTCGACACCTCCACCCGGCCCATCTCGTCGGTCATAATGAACGGAATTCGCTGACTGTCTATGATATACAACACCAACGGATCATTGGAGTTGGTCTCTCCTATACGTCCCATGGCATAAGACCAGAGAGTCATGTTGCTCTTCTCCTTCTCACGCAGATTTTGCGCAATCTTGGCAGTAAAGATCAACGAGAAACACCCTATCGTAATACCCACACCAATGATGATGAGGCGGTTGCGATAAGATGCCAACGATTCTCTAATCTTTGTAAAAGTTATCATACCGACCGTTATTTACGTTGAGTGTCCTGCTCTGCCAAAATGCGACGATACTCAGCGGGATTGTTCAGCAATTCCACCGCAGCGGCTATCTGATCATCGGTTGCGTTGGCGTGTTCGATGACACCGCGCGAATAGTTGTAACGCAATACTATCTCCTCCTCAATCATGCGCACCAGATCACTTTTGTAGAGTTGCAGGTCGGCCTCCTTGTCATCCGTCAGTTTTTCCTCTATGGCAGCCAACTCCTCAGAGATGGCATCAAGATAGAGTTCCTGCTTTGCCTTGGCTTTCAACTGTTTGAGCAGTCGTGCGGTTTCGGGTTCCCAGTCAATCTCCTTGTCGGCCATGAAGGTCACAAACTCACCGTAGTGTTCGTCGGGGAAACGATATTCGCCCGGCACAACCGCCATATCGGCCGTACCATGCTTGCGCAGATACTCGTCAACAAACTCGTCTATGAAATTGAAACTGAAAACCAGATAGGCAAATCGACTCACATACTTCTCGTCAAGCAACACATCGGGCATAACACCTCCGCCGTCATATATCTTTCTACCGTTCAGGGTTTTATACTCCTTTATCAATGAGTCGGGGATGGTTTCAATGGCTCCATCATCATTACGATGTGCATAATCCACCGCCTGAATACAACGTCCGCTGGGCAGATAATATTTTGCCGTTGTCAGTTTCAGATAGGTGTCATATCCCACCGGACGGGTACTCTGCACCAAGCCCTTGCCAAATGTGCGCTTACCCATCAACACAGCCCTATCCATGTCCTGCAACGCACCCGAAACAATCTCGGTAGCCGAGGCCGAACTGCCGTTCACCAACAACACCAACGGAATATCCATATCTATCGGCTCACTCTCGGTGACGAATGTTGTGTTCATCTCCTTTATCTTACCTTTGGTGCTGACCACCTCGCTACCTTTGGGTACGAACATAGAGACTATCTTCACAGCCTCCTGCAAAATACCTCCTCCGTTACTTCTGTAATCAATGATGATACCTTTGGCTCCCTGCTCTTTCAACACCATGATAGCCTTCTGCATATCCTTGCTGCACTCCTCCGTAAAATCGACATGGCGGATAAGTCCCACACTTTCCGACACCATTCCATAATATGGCACTCCAGGGACAGTGATTATCTCGCGTTGAAGTTTCATCTGCTCTCTCTCGCCCGTAAAGAAACGTTCCACCTCAATCTTAACGGTGGTTCCCGGCTCTCCTTTAAGGCGGTTGCTTATCTGTTCGGTGGAGAAGTTTTTGGCATCCTCGCCCTCAATCTTCACAATCTTATCACCCGCAAAGACACCCGCCTTGTCGGCCGGCGCATTCTCATAGGGCTCGGCAAAGACCACATAGTCGCCACTCTTACGAATGACAGAACCCACACCCGCATACTTTCCCGTAGTCTGGAAATCAAACGTTTCCATGCTCTGTTGCGGGATATACTCTGTATATGGATCCAGATTGAGGACCATTCCGCGGGCCATGTCGGTCATCAGCTCGTCGGGATCGACATCATCGACATAAAACAGATTGATATCGCGAAACACATTGACCAATATTTCCAGATTCTTGCCCAACACAAATTTGCCATCTCCTGCCGAAGAGAGCATAACCAAAGCTCCCAAAGCCGCCGACAGCCACATCACGCAACGTATTACTCTTCCTCTCTTCATATCGTTCACCTACTCGGTTTTGTTGTTCACATAAGATTTCAGTCTGAACTCCACCTGCACCACCTCCTTGCGGATACCGTCGAGTGTGATGTGTTGTTCATCATCGTAAGTAAGCACTATCTTGTCATCAAAGACATTCATCACTCTCTTCATGGGACTTGACGCTCTATACACCCTGCGACCCTCACTCTGCTGGGTCATGACATATCCGGCCATTGAGAAGGCTCGCATTATCAACTCATGGTCGGTATTGATGCCCGCCTCAACGGTGCGCTTCACAAAACCGAATTTCGGGTAAATAAAAGCCAAGACCACCAATGACAGAATCAACATCACGCCGTTATTCTCATGGAACAACTCATGCAAAAACTGATCGGCGCTGATTCGAGCCATGCCTGTGGCAAACATCAACGCATAAATTATCAACAACAAGACAATAAGTTTTGTCAGATATTTCAATGCATGTACGATATACTCCGTTGCTTTCATCTCTTTTCAATATTTTTTCTGTTCTCCAATTCTCTTTCTTTGTTCTCATTAACCGAGTGATGCTATCCTGTCGGCCATCTCGCGCATCAACCATTTCGGGGTCGAAGTTGCACCGCATATTCCTACCGATTCACAATCTTTGAACCATTCACTCTTCAATTCGTCGGCGGCCTCTATTTTGTAACTGCGCTGATTGGCCTCTCGGCACACCTCATATAGCACCTTGCCATTAGAACTCTTCGCACCGCACACAAAGACAATCACATCAAATCGGCCCGCAAACTCTCTCAAATGGCCCTCTCGATTAGCCACCTGACGACAAATGGTATCACGAATCACCACTTTATTCGGGTCGGCCGCACGTTCGATAATTATCTCGCCTATACGATTGAAAATGTCCACACTCTGTGTGGTCTGCGAGATGAGGTAAACGGGTCGTGAAAAATCCACCGCATCCAAATCCTCCTCCTTCTCCACCACAATGGCTTTCTCCTCTATCTGGCCGGCCAAACCTATCACCTCCGCATGACCTCTCTTGCCAAAAATCACCACCTGACCGCCAATGGGTTTCATCTGCTCATAGGCCTCAATGACCAGCTTCTGCAAACGAGCCACCACAGGGCATGTGGCATCTATTATCTCCACACCCAACTCCTCGGCCTGACGATAGGTCGTAGGAGGCTCGCCATGGGCTCTGATCAACAGCGTCTGACCACTCAACGAAGGCAAATCCTCATGGTACACCGTCTTCATGCCCATACTCTCCAAGCGCCTTACCTCCAACGAATTATGCACAATATCGCCCAAAGAATAAAGACGTCTGCCCCCCTCCATCGACTTCTCGGCTTTGGTAATCGCTGTCACCACTCCGAAACAAAATCCCGATTTATCGTCAATCTCTATATACATCTCCGCTAACGATTTATAACAGCCTCGTAATGATTATCAAACCATTCAAGTTCCTCTTCCAGCGTCATTCGGCTATTATCCAGCACCAATGCATCTTCGGCCTGACGCAGAGGACTTATCGCACGATTGATATCGTCATTGTCACGCGCCACGATATTGGCCATCACCTCCTCCATGGTCACCTCATCGCCCTTGGCCACCAACTCTTTATAGCGTCGTTCGGCTCTCACTTCAGGATCGGCAGTCATGAAGATCTTCAACTCGGCATCAGGGAAAACCACGGTTCCTATATCTCTGCCATCCATCACCACACCCTTGTTGCGTCCCATACGTTGTTGC
>JAGBHS010000071.1 GCA_017935385.1 Tidjanibacter sp. | reverse complement strand
CCTGATTTGAGCCGGGGTGGCAACCGAGAATAAAGTTGAGTGCATTGAATATCGGTGCCTTCGAGAAGATCTCGGGATATGCCGATGCGAGGAAATAGTGGCGATAACCGAAACTCTGAATGTCCCAACCGGCACCCCAGATGTGCGGACGATAGGGGACTCCATAGGGCGTTTCGTTAACCTGCACCTGCAATGCGCTTTCCACATTTGGCAGAGCCTTTCGGAATGCTTTTGAGAATGCCTTTGCTCGTTTGTCGCCGAGCTGTGCGATGCGTTGCTCGGCACGGGCTGTAAACCAGGCGACATCGCCTATATGGTCAATGATACTCTGCTGATTGTCATACAGGAAGTTCAGATATTGATCTTCGCCCGTCGTGAGATACAACTCAACGGCGGCCTGAATCTTCTGATTAATGATACTCTTGTTGCCTTTGCCCGTATTGTCGAAGATTTCGCGCGCAATGTTGAGGCAATGAACACTCAGCGTGTCGTTGAAATTGTGCAGTACTCGTGATGCTGCTGCCAGCTGGGCTGCTGTGGACATTTCGCGCGAAGGGTTGTCTTCGGTAAAAATCCAACGATCGTCCTCGTTGCCAATCTCTCCGTCGGTCATGGCGGCTGCATCGCCCAACAAAACGTATTGGCGCAGATTGTTGGTGATGATTCCGCGATAAAGACGACCGAGAGCCAGATAAGAACTGACAACGCTCAGCGCACCGTTCTCCACCTGTTGTAACATGTCGTTCTTGCCGTCGGCCTGATGAATCTCCGTTATGCGGTTGATTTGATCTATTGAGGTGACGTCCAAATCGGGCTGGAAGGCCTCGTATGCCAATGCAAGGATATAGGTTTCGCCTGCTTGCGACTCTACGCGCAGGTCAAAGTCGCCCGCATCGTGCCAACCTCCTATGTTTACACCCGGAACAATCTCTCCGGCCGCATATTTAGACATGCCCGGCTTCTGGTCATAACCGTCTATGTGGTTGTAGGCGGGAGCCATCTGTGCGTCGTCCATGTGACACATGTCGTGCCATACTCGATACTTCTCCGCTACGCGCATGTGACACATCTGTACGGGCAGAAAATACTCCAATACGGGTTGCCATACACCGCGATCGTAGATGTTCTCATCAATGCGGAAGATGGGCGAAGAGGACTCTCCGTATTTGATCTGATATACGCCCGACTCTTTGATGTCGGAGAAATTGACTTTCAGGTAATTATAGCGCAGGAATTTGCCCCATTCGGTGGGTTCTATCTTTTTGACGGTCTTTATGCCGTCGGCATCCATGCGTACCAGTTCGGCCGTATGGCGACTGTTGTCGCGCACATCGAGCTCTATGATGGCCTCCTTGTCTTGTGCGGGATGGTAGCCGATCTGTGAGGTTTGGATTACTGGTTTGTAGAGCCAGTCTTTAATGATGGTGGGGGTGATAATCCACTTTACGGCACCCTTTGTGGCTCCGGCTGCTATTTCGCTACGCAATACAAACCAGCCGTTGTTGTGATTCATGCGGCCGTCATATAACTTCAAATCGCCCGTGAGTGACTCGATGGTCACCTTGCTGTAAGGATCGTCGGGACGAGAAGTGAACTTGCGACCTACGGCATAAGGCTCGGCGATGATGTCATCGGCCACAATGGGACTGTATCCTTTGTCTATTAATTGGTCGATGTTTGCCAGGGGACTCTTGCCGTCATGATAGTCGCCCGTGTGAAGATGGTTGGGGTGGGTGGTCAGTAACGGCGAGTTGGGCTGCTGGGGGTATATGCCACTCTGATTGTCCATGAGCCACGGTTTGCCAAAGAGTGAGCCGGGGAAGAATTCGAGGTTGAATCCCGCCTTGCCGATAAGATGGTCGGGAATGGGCGAATCGAGGTCTACCGTAATCTCAATCTGATCTCCTTTGGCCTCCACGCGCACCTTATAGGTCAGATTCAACTCGGGATAAATCATCGGGTTGAAACCTGTCAGATGGCGGGTTGAGTCGGGGTACATCATTGTGGCGGTGATAGTGTTGCCCTCCACCTTGCGATCGAGTTGTTTGGGTACGGGTTGCCACTGACCCGGTGTTGCTTCCAGGCGGATATCTCCATTGGTGGCAACACGATTGCCGTTCATGATGATACATACACCGCCCTGATGCCCTTCGGGATAGATGTCATCAAATGCCATTACGTCAATACCCTGATTTTTGAAATAACCCGACTGGGTAATCTGAAAACCTTGGGCAAACGTGTCTGCCGATAACAACAGACCTATTGAGGCAATTATGTAAAAAAGAACTCTTTTCATGTTCATGTCTTTTTGGGTGATAAATCTGTGCTACTCGAATCGCAGAACTCTGTATGAGTGCGGTTTGATGGTTACGCTGAATGCCGCTTTTGAGGGCGCATTATTGCGTGAGATGCGGCTCTTGCCGTTGATTATGTCGCCGGTGAGCATGTCTTTTGCGGTGTTGCTCTCGGTCGACGGCGCAACAACATTGATAGATACAGGCTGGTCGTGGAATGACTCAACCACAATGGTGTTGTTGTCGTATACATACAGACTCACATCGTTCGGACCTTCAATCGAGTAGGGCAGTGTGCGGGCGCTTACGATCTCGCGTATTCTGTTCAGCGCGGCATCGGGCAGTGAATACAGGTCGGCGAAATTGTCGGGAACCACAAACATATAGAGATTGCCTTTTGAGTAGTTGCCTCTGTGGATGATGGGCCAACCCAATCCGGCATCCATACCCGAGAGCATCTCCCATGAGTCGTTGGTCTGATACTGAATCTGTTGCATCAAAATCGGTTTCTTGGTGGGAATCAGTTTGCCCGAGAGCATGACCTCGTTGATGAGGGCCTTGCGGGCGGTGAACTCCAAGTCCACGATCTTCTCTATGCCCTTGCCTTGGAGGGCGCGGAGCAATCCGGATGTAATCATCACATCTTTGCCGTCTTGCAACTGTTTCTGTATTTTGGCTACAATGTCTTTGTCGGCCTTTGCCTGCTCGGTCAGGATGATGAACTCCTCATCGGCAGGGAATTCGGGAACCAAATCCATGGGAATACCGATCATGCCGAAGTAGTTTTGCAGAAAATCTTCTCCTTTTGAATGATAGGGTTTATAACTCTTGATGGCAAGAGGCTCTCCGAGGAAGCCGATGGCTTTGTCCACTTGTTCGAGGCTGTAACCTGCCGCACGAGCTATGGTGGTGGGGGTTACGGTCTTGTTGTGTATTTTGACGGGTTGCATCATCTTGTCAAAATCGAAACTTGTGTCCTGACCCTGCCAAGCAGCACGATGGTTCTCACGCAAGGGATGGAGCAATTGACGATAGTCAAACAGAGTGATTTCGGGTGCTTTGGCAAACAACGTGATCCAAAGCTGCTCGCTATAACGGTCAATGGTGCGCATGCCTCCCGGATCAACCCAACCGCCACCATTGCGGCCCGGAGCCAGATTGTTGAAATAACGCCATACAAGATAACCAAGATAGGGTTGCAAATGCTGATCGCTAAGAACATCGTCACGGGTCTCGGTGCCGGTATATACACCGTCAAAAATCTTCGGACCATTCTCCAAATCAAAGCCCAATGCAGGGAAGTGATCATACCAGTTGGGATACTTTATAATCACTTTCACGTTGGGGTTGACCTTCTTGGCAGGTTTTAGGATGACCTCTTTTGCCGCATCGTTCATTAACTCCAAACGGTATTCGGTCCATGTCCTGTCGCCCTTGGCCTCAATACAACGGTCGCACTTGCAGTCGATAAAGAAGAAATCATCAAGAATAACCTCGTCAAACAGACTTGCCGACAGCTCAATAATCTCTTGTGCCAGGGCGCGTTCTTTGGGGGTCTGATAACAGAAGGTCTCGAAATCGTTGCTCTCGTCAATGGTGTATGTGATACCTCCGGCAACCTCAATACCTTTGTCTTTGAAGAACTTGATAACCTCTTCCATCTCCTCCTTCTCAATAATCAGCAGATCTCGGTGGGTTTCCAGATAGATTTTGTCCACCTTTATCTGATTGGATATTACGTTCCATGTGGAGTCTCTCCACTGGGGATCAATAAGTTTTTCTACCTCGTAGGCGCGGGTGTAGATGGCCACTTTGAAGTTCTTGTAGTTCTTTTGTGCCTCCACCTGAGTCGGTAGCAGTGCGGCAAACAGAACAAATGTTGAGAATAAACAAATAAGTTTTTTCATAAGGTGTTATAGTGTTAGATTGATTTTAAAAGCCACAATGTTGCATAAAATTAGGTAAAATTTTGAGAACTAAAAAAAAATATACAGGAAAAAGACAAAGTGATAGATGCGAGTTGTAATTTTATACATTCAAACTGATATTTCATACATTAGGGGGGATGGAGTTTTGTTAAAAAAAATTACAGCCCTATCTTTGTTTGTGTAAAACGATCGAATGAAAAAAGAATTAATCATATCAACCTCCATTGATTTGGTGCGTATAGCGCCGGAGAGAATCGTCTATATTGCATCAGACGGTAATTACTCTACGCTTGTACAGACCGATAATGAGGTGCGTATGTTGTCGTATCAGCTGGGACAGATTGAGAAAATGATTTCATCGCAACTTGGCAGTGACGGCAATATCTTCATTCGTATTGGTAAGAGTTTAATCATCAATCGTTCCTACATCTACTATATCAATGTTCCGACGCAACACATTTACACTATTGATTGAAAGCGTTTTAGCCTCTTAATCGGTACAACTCGCATTTTTACAATGACACGGAAAATACTCGCAAATTCATCGTGCTGATAATCAGCGATTTCGATATACGTGTTGTACCGCGCTTTTCAAACTCATTTTCAAGTTTCGGTAGAAACCAAATTGAAGTGATTTG
>JAGBHS010000070.1 GCA_017935385.1 Tidjanibacter sp. | reverse complement strand
TTGAAGATATTGGAGGAGCCGTGGGACAAGACGCTGTTCCTGATGGTGTCGCAGTCGCCGCAGAGCCTGTTGCCGACCATCATCTCGCGCGTATAGCAGACCGAGGTGCCACGCATAGATGAGGACTCGCTTTGCCGACAGGCCGAACTGCTCGGTGCCGACAGGGATCGTGCCGTTGCTGCGGCCCACATGGCTGATGGCGATTTGATAATGTTGCGTAGGATTATGTCGGGCGAGCAGGTGGCGAACGAGAATTTTGAACGTTTCGCATCGTTGATGCGTCTGTGCTATGCCGACAAACATCTCGAACTGATGGAGTGGGCCGATATGTTGTCGAAGGCCACACGCGAGGAGCAGAAAGAGTTTTTTGAGTACTCACTCGGCATGCTGAGGGAGTGTTACATGATTTCGGCCGGATTGGAAAAGATAGGCTATCTGTGGGGCGAAGAGAAGGTGTTTGGCAAAAGATTCGCACCCTTTATCGGTAATCACAATATAGAGTTGTTTGTGGACGAGATGGAGAAGGCGTTGTTCCACATCAAGCAGAACGGAAATGCGAAGATAGTGCTGACCCACTTCGTGTTGTCGGTGAGTAAATATATCGTGAGGAAGAAGTGATATGGCGAAGGTGTATCTGATGACGGGGACCAATCGGGGCGAGGTGGAGAAGTTGATGCAGGAGGCCGCACGAATGATTGGAGAGCAGGTGGGCGAGATATTGCGCATGTCAAAAGTGTGGTACACCGAGCCGTGGGGATTTAAACAAGGGAATATCTTTCTGAATCAGGCGTTGGAGGTGAGAACCGAACTGACACCCGAACAGGTGCTTGACGAGGTGCAGAAAATAGAACTTGAACTGGGACGCAATCGCACCGAGGAGGCGGAGATCAAGAGAGAGAATGGAGAACATTATGCGTCACGAACCATGGATATAGATATCATCCTGTATGAAGATATGGTGGTGGAGAGTGACCGCTTGAAGATTCCCCATCCGTTGATGCAGGAGAGGGAGTTTGTGCTGGGGCCTATGTGTGAGTTGGTGGCCGACATGGTGCATCCCGTATATGGAGTGACGTTGGCAGGGTTGAGAGAAAAACTCGCCGATAAAACCGAAGAGGCAGCGGGTGAAAGATAACATGAAAAAAAACGTATCTTTGCAGGTTGATTTTTTATATGATAGCGGGATAAGAGAGGCGACAATCTTATTAAGAAAAATCAGTTGGAGATAAAAAGAAGAAAAAATATGAATAAAAAAACGGTCGGAATAGTATTGAAATCGATGGTGGTGCTGATGTTCGGAGCCGCCTTTCTGTGGAGTTGCGCCAATGCGATGCAACCTACGGGAGGACCGAGAGATTCATTGCCTCCCGTGGTGATAGGTGCCACACCGTCATTCGGAACAACTGATTTCAAAGACACACGAATCACCATCTCGTTTGATGAATATGTGCAGGTGACCAATCAGCAGAGTGAGTTCTTTGTGTCGCCGCCTTTGAAGAAAAAGCCGACCATTATTGTCAAGGGACGAGGTATACAGATTGACATTCTGGATACGCTGAAAGAGAACACAACCTATGCTCTCAACTTCGGCAACAGTGTAAAGGACAATAACGAGGGCAATCCGCTGGGCAGTTTCCGATATGTGTTCTCAACCGGCAAGGAGATTGATTCGATGTATATGTCGGCCTATACGGTCAGTGCCGAAAAAGGCGATACGGTGAGCAATACGTTGTTGTTTTTCTTCCCTGCCGAGGTGGACTCAATACCCGACTACGACTCCACGATGTTCAATCTCACTCCGTCGGTTCTGGCGCGAGGCGAGAGTAACGGCATTGTGCTGGCGCAAAACCTGAAACCCATTGACTATCGCGTCTATGCGGTGAAGGACAACAATACCAATTTTGCCTATGACCCGGGTGTGGATGACGTGGCATTTCTGGATAGCGTGCTTAATCCTATCTCTATGCCGGAGTTCTCGGTCTGGTACGACACCACACGTCACATCGTTATGGCCGATCCGCAGGTTAATTTCCGCCTGTTCCGTGACGAGAATTTCAAACGTCAGCGACTCAACAACGCGGTGCGTC
The DNA here is from genome assembly GCA_017935385.1 of Tidjanibacter sp. Classification (GTDB taxonomy): domain Bacteria; phylum Bacteroidota; class Bacteroidia; order Bacteroidales; family Rikenellaceae; genus Tidjanibacter. Next base: position 38,256 of record JAGBHS010000070.1, on the reverse strand, counting down.
CGTCACAACATCAGTTGCGTATGGAATTCAGTGCTCCCTATCCGCAGATTAAGGAGTTTACGCTGGAAGGAATTGATAGCGACAAGATAGTGACCGATTATGTGACTCGCGATCGCGATACGATACTCTATTGGCTCGATGTGCCGTCGGAATCATTGCCCGACACCATCAAGGGACGTATGATATATATGAAACACGACTCGTTGAATGTGCTGGTACCCGATACTGCCAAGTTGGAGTTTTTCTGGCGTTATGTGGAGAGTGATGCGGAACGCAGAGCTCGCGAAGAGGAGGAGAAAAAACGAGAAAGAGCCGAACGTAACGGCGAGGTGTATGAGGCACCCAAAAAACCGAATCCCTTCAAGGTGGATATTCAGCGAGGTACTCTTAATCCCGAACAACATCTTTCCATGACCTTCGGAATGCCCGTTTCGGAGATTGATACGACACGTCTGTTGTTGCTCAGAAATGATGAGGAGGGTAAGATGTTCAGGGTAAGATACGGTTTGGAGCAGGACTCGGTGGATGTGAAGAAATGGCTGATTACGGCGCCGTGGAACGAAGGGGATAGTTACAATGTTGTCGCTTTGCAGGGTGCTTTCACCGATGTGGCACGCCAACAGAACGACTCAACAAATATGAAACTTACCGTTTTGGACAGAGAAGATTTCGGAACTCTGGTGCTGAACATTACACCCAAGAGTGAGGACAGTCGCTATGTGATCTATCTGCTCGATTCCAAAAACAAGGTGTTGCAGACCCGAACAAATGTTTCGGGCGGTCAGGAGATATTCCGTTTCATCACTCCCGGCGATGTGGTGATTAAAGTGCTGGAAGACCTGAACGGAAACGGCGTGTGGGATACGGGTAACATGGTTCAACGCCGTCAGCCCGAGCGCAACGAGATATATTACTCGCCCGACGGAGAGGAGTATATTGCAATGAAGGCCAACTGGGAGGTGGAGTTGGATATAGATATGAATCGGTTGTTTGCTCCGGTGACCACCGAGTCGATGAGAGAACGTATGTCAATGTTTGAGAGAAAGCGTCAACAACGTCTGGCAGAGGCGCGTGCAGCACGTGCGGCCCAAGAACAACAGCAACAACAGGGACACTCTCATGTACATACCCATGACGGCGGAATGGGAGGTTTCGGAATGAATGGATTGAGTGGTCAGAACGGTGGCGGAATGAATCCTTTTAACAGATAACGCATACCGAGGCAGGAGCAAGAGGAAAACCGTGAAGAAAAACAGTTAGACGAGAAGAGATGAAACGTTTTGTTATAATATTGATTTTGGCATTGGGGGCATCGGTGGCGGTGCAGGGTCAACACTTTGTCGGAATAAAAGGTGGCTGGGGTGTTGGTGATGCACGTTTTTATCCCAATTATGAGACTCCGCTGGCATACGGCATGCTCAACGGAGGTGTGACGTGGCGATATTATACCGAAAATCCGCGCAGTCTGGTGGACAGATATGCGGGCGGTATTGCAGCCGAATTGGAGTTTATCCAGCGCGGATTCAGACGCGAGATGTTCGGCGACAAGAATGTGGAGTATAAACGTACGGTCAATTCGGTGATTCTGCCTTTCATGTGGCAACCACACTTCTATATGGCGCAGAAACGCTTCCTGGCATTCTTCAATGCGGGTCTTACGTTGCAGTATAACATCTCGTCAAAGGAGTACTTGAAGGACCTGACAACGGGCATAGAAACAGAGAGTGACTATGAAATGTTGGCAGTGCGCGACAATCGTTGGGGATATGGTTTGTGTGGCGGAGTCGGCTTTGGTTATAATGCGGGTCGTGTGACCATATCGGCCGAGGGAAGATACTACTTCGGCTACTCGGACATATTGAAACGCAAGACGGTTTATGAAGATAACTTTTTTATGCGTTCACCGCTGGACAACATAATGATCTCGTTCGGAATGTCGTATCGTCTGGGCAAGGATCTGGGCGATGAAGGTCGCCAGACCCGACGTGCGGCCCGAAGGGAGTTGCAAAGTGCGGTGGAGGAAGTGACACAATAGTAAAAGAAGAAACAAAATAAAGAGAGAGAAAAATGGAAGTAATGGAGAGTACGAGGCAGCAGAAGGTTGCCCGACAGATACAGAAAGATATAAGTGACATCTTTTTGAAGGAGTGTTCCGATACGGTTGCAGGTGCGATGGTTTCGGTAACGAGAGTGAGAATGAGTCCCGATCTGGGCTACGCAAAGGCCTATCTGAGTATCTTCCCGTTTGATAAGAACGAGGAGATAATGGCAAAAATAGAACGCGACAATTGGAAGATTCGCAAGGCCCTCGGCACCAGAATCCGTTTCCAGTTGAAGGCATTGCCGGAGTTGGCATTCTTCCTTGATGACTCGTTGGAGTATATTAACAATATAGACGAACTGCTCAAAAAGGATAATCAATAAAAACGAAACTTGAGCATGAGGTTGCCGCTGTTGTTTGCAAAGAGGTATTTCTCGTCGAGAAAATCTCTCTCGGTGATAAACATCATATCGAGGGTGAGTTCTTTTGCGATAGGCATACCGGTGGCGGCAATGGTGATACTGCTCTCGGTGTTCAACGGTTTCGGGGCTTTGGTCGAGGATATTTATGACTATGCCGACTCGGACATAACTATCACTCCCGCAAAAGGAAAGGTCTTTGTGGCGGACAGTCTTGACAGGGCGGCTCTGATGGCACTCGATGATGTGGAGGGCGTTTCGCTGGTGTTGGAGGAGAACGTGTTGCTGGATTATCGCGGTCGCCGACAGATTGCCCGACTGAGGGGTGTGGATGAGGACTACACGCAGGTGATGCCGATGGAATCACTGATAGTGGACGGTGAGTATGAGTTGCTATTCGGAGAACGAGAGATGGCGGTTGTGGGGCGCGGATTGGCAGGAGAACTCGGAGTCAATACTGCTTTTTACAATCCCATAATGGTATATACACCACGACGCGGGGCGGTGTCGGCATTGTTGCCGATGAGTGCACTCAAAAGCGGTGCGTTGGTTCCGTCGGGAGTGTTCGCGTTGGAAGACGGGATAGACGGCAGTCTGGTGCTGTGCCGATTGGAGTTCATGCAGCGCTTGCTCGATTATGATGCCCGTGCCACCTCGGCCGAGATAAAGGTCAGTTCGGGAACCGATGTGGAGAAGGTGTTGGAGAGATGTGCAGAAGTGGTGGGAGATGATTACGTGTTACAAACACGCTATCAGAAAAATGCTGCGGTGTATCGCATAATGAAGTATGAGAAATGGGGCGTCTTTCTGATAATATTTCTTGTGATGATTATTGCCTCGTTCTCAATGGTGGGGGCACTGGTGATGCTCATCATTGACAAGAGAGAGAATATAAAGACCATTATTACGATGGGTGCCGATGTGGATTTTGTCCGTCGCATTTTCGTTAATGAGGGACTGATAATAGGAATGACGGGTGCTGCAGCGGGGCTGGTGCTTGGTGTGGTGATAAGCATGTTGCAGGAACACTTCGGATTTGTCAAGATCAATGCGCAGAGTTTCCTTGTTGATGCCTATCCGGTTGTGCTGCAGTGGGGCGACGTGCTGGGAGTTGCGGTTGCGGTTATTGCGGTTAATTTTATTATCACTACCTTTACGGTCGCAAAAATGGTACCAAAGAGTACAATAACATTATGAAAAGTCTGATTACGAGAGTGTTGGTTTGTGTGTTGGCGATGCTGACGGTTTGTTCGTGTGGTCGTAAGGAGATCTCCGACAAGGACTTTGTGGCTATTTTCAGCGAGATGTATCTTGTCGGCACTTACTGCTCGCAGGAGGAACTGAACTGCGACTCACTCGATATCTACACACCCATTCTTGACAAATATGGCTATACAACGGAGCAGTTTACCGAGAAACTTGCATCGTTTACCAAACGAAAAAGCGCGCGAGTGACCAATGTGATTGATAAGGCCATTGACCATATGCATGTCACAACAAGCGAGTATGAACGTCAGCTGGATATTAAAAATAGTATTAATACGGATTTGATTGCAAGGTTCAGCGATACGTTGTGGCAGGAGGAGCATGTGGAGTTGGAGAGGTTGGCCGATTCGACACGAGTGGTAAATAAGTTCCCTGCCAGAAAGGGTGATTATGTGTTGAGCTTCAATTATTTGATTGAGACGAAAGAGAATGTTGAACTGTCCAGACTGGCAGCCACAACCCGACTTGTCACCAGGGCTGATGACAAAACTCATCTCACGACACGTTATTCATTGTTGGAGGGACGCAACCGAGGAGTCAATGTGGTTGTGAATGTAAACCATGAGTACAATGGAATGGCTGACTTATATGTGCGTTTGGTCGATATGGGTAATATCAAAGGGACGTTTAAAAAGATGGAATTCAATGATATTCTGTTGATATATCGTCCCGACATAGAGACCGCGCGTGAGTTGTTGATGGAGTCGGTCTATGGTTATAACCCTGTATATAAGGCAAAGGCGGGTTTTGAAGGTATAAAAACGCTTTCACCCTATCGGATAGAGATTTTTGAATAGACGGATTCTGTTGTCGGGCGGGCTGCGAAGACGACAGAGTAGGATGAAATAATAGGAGAAAAAAGATATGAGCTACACAAAAGAGGAGATTTATGATCCCGCGGTTACGGCCGAACTGATGAAACATTACAAAGCAATTCTCGACCTTCTGGGCGAGGATTCCGAACGAGAGGGCTTGATAAAGACCCCCGAACGAGTGGCTAAGGCCATGCAGTTCCTTACGAAAGGCTATGAAGAGGATGGCGATCAGATTATCAAGTCAGCCATCTTCAAGGAGGAGTACAAACAGATGGTGTTGGTGAAGGATATAGAGCTTTATTCTATGTGCGAGCACCATATGTTGCCGTTTTACGGTAAGGCTCACGTGGCATATATCCCAAATGGATATATTACGGGTTTGTCAAAGGTGGCTCGCGTGGTGGAGTGCTATGCCCGTCGTTTGCAGGTGCAGGAACGTTTGACGGTGCAGATAAGGGATTGCATCCAGCGTGCGCTGAATCCGATAGGTGTGGCGGTTGTCATTGAGGCTGCCCATACATGTATGCAGATGCGCGGTGTGCAGAAGCAGAATTCGGTGACCACCACCTCGGCCTTCACAGGTGTGTTCCTCTCTCAGACGCAGACACGTCAGGAGTTCCTGTCGCTTATAGGTAGCAGATTACATTAAGATATTTTGGAGGACGATGTTTCTGACCATCCTTTGCGGGCGGCCAGGTGCTTGAATATTGCTTTGAGTGAGAGGCCGTATATTGTTCCCAGAGTCAGTCCGAGCAGAATCTGACTCGGGAAATGAACGCCCAGATAGATGCGGGAGTAGCTGACCGCCGCAAGCCAAACGACCATACATATAATATAAGTGCGTTTGTTCAGCGCCGCCGTCGATATGAGCAGCACTACCAGCGAATTGCCGGCATGGGCCGAGGCAGTTCCGTACAGTCCGCCGCGATAGCCGTCTACGGTGTGGACAAGTCCTTCAAGCGCGGCGGTGTGTGTGGGTCGCAAGAAGCGCACTCCGTCTTTGAGCAGATTGCAGGTCTGGTCGCACAAGACAATTCCCAGTGCCACGAACGCCACCATCCACAAGGCATATTTCCAACCGTTGCGACGCATCACCAACCACACAATCAGCAGGTATAACGGTATCCATGTGGCGCGGCCCGAAATGAGTTGCATTAACCAGTCGAGCAGATTTCCACCATCACCGTTGAGGGCAAGGAACAGATTTGTGTCAAAATTATTCATACGCACGCAGTGTTAGAATTGGAAATATATGAACGGTTGTATCTCTGTTGACTTCATCTGCATCACCACCCATATAACCACCACCGTGAGAACGACCTTCACTGCAAGTGGCATTTTTGTTATATACCCAACCGTTTTATCTTCATTCATCGGCAGGAAGTGTATCAGATAGCCCAAAGCCATTATGGCAAACACCTTCCAATAACCCTCCAATACGGCGGGAATGAGTTGGAAGTCGAAATTGGTGAATATTTGTGACAGCATGGAGGTGACGATCTCCATGTCGGCAGCGCGGAAGAATATCCAGCAGAAACATACGAAATGGAATGTCAACAGACCGTTTGCAATGTGTCTGCCACGCGACATCCCCTCCGAGGTGGGTTTCATGCCGGGGAATCGTGAGAGCAGGAATTTATGTACTGCCAGAGCTGCTCCGTGCAAGCCACCCCATATGATAAAGCGCCATGCCGCCCCGTGCCAAAGGCCTCCCAACAGCATTGTAATCAGCAGATTGATATAGGTGCGAATTCGACCTTTGCGGTTTCCGCCCAATGAGATGTAGAGATAATCTTTCAGCCAACTCGACAGCGAAATGTGCCATCTGCGCCAGAACTCGGTGATGGTTGCCGAACGATAGGGCAGGTCGAAGTTTTTCGGAAAACGGAAGCCGAGCAACAATGCGATACCTATTGCCATGTCGGAGTAACCCGAGAAGTCGCAATAGATTTGCAGGGCATAGCCGTAGACGCCCATGAGATTCTCAAAACCACTGTACTGCAATGGCGAATCAAAGACTCTGTCCACGAAGTTCAGACTTATGTAGTCCGAGATTATGGCTTTCTTTATCAGACCTATGAGTATGAGTATCAGTCCTTTGCTGAACATCTCGTCGGTCACCTCCGGTTTTTGGGAGATTTGCGGCAGGAAGTCGCGTGCCCTGACAATAGGACCGGCCACCAGCTGGGGGAAGAATGACAAATAGAACAGATAGTCAATCCAATATCTGGTGGGAGTCAGCTGACGACGGTAGATGTCTATCACGTAACTCATGGACTGGAACGTGAAGAACGAAATTCCCACCGGCAGGAAGATATTGCCCACATCCAACGGACGATTTATCAGATCGGACACTATCTCCGCAAAGAAATCGGTGTACTTGAAGTAGCATAATATGCCCAAATCTGTCACGATGCTGAGTAGGAGCCATAGTTTTCGTCGCGCCTGACGTTGTTCGCGGTGCAGGAAATAACCTATCGTGAAGTCGGTTATCGACATCAGGATTATCAGCAGAAAATATATGCCGCTCGTTTTGTAGTAGAAATAGAGTGAAAAGGCTGTTACATACAGAATTCGTGCCGAGAGATTCTTGCGTAAGGCCGTATATATGATGAGAAAAAGGGTGAACAGCAACAGAAACCCCTTGGATGTGAATAGTAAGGGGTTTGTCGGATTGTAAGTCCAGAATTCCAAAAAAGACTCGGGATTGAACATATGCTACTCTTCTTCTATGTTTTGGATCTCCTTTGTTTCGATATCGGGCGTTGTTTCTGTGTGGGGCTGATCGGGAATATCGAGTTCTATCTCCGATTCGGCACCTATTCTCACCTCGTGTTCTCCCGGACTCTCCAATGGCGGTATCTCCACTATTACGGGAATATTCATCTGCTCGATTGCTTTCGAGAATGATTGGACCAGTTTGTCGGCTATCACTCCGCCACCGCGATGATTGATGTGGGTATAATCTTTTGCCGCCCAGCCTTGTGCCACAAAGGTCTGCATCGCGTTCTCGCCACCCATCGCATTATACAGATTCCAGAAAGCTACCTCCTGATCATATGCAGCGCCTCTTTGTTCGGCTATCATCGGTGCAATGGCAGGTGACGAACTGACCTCTGCGCCATTCTTCACACCCACATCGCCGACACTCATCACCAAGATGGCCGCATTCGGGAAGCAACTCTTGATGTAGGCAATCAGTCGGCGCAGTTGTTTGCCGTAATAGGTGTAGTCCATGACGTCTTTGTGCATCACGTTCAGACCATATTCCAGCACCACCAGATCGTAATTCATCAGTTCATCTATCTGGCGATTGACCTCGCGATCGGTTGAGAACAGAGCCAGACCGCTGTTGCTGCGCAGACCATAGTTATGTACGCTGACACCCGTGGCCTCCTCGAAGACTACTCCGTAACCCACGAAATCATCACTCTCTTTCAGTGATACCACCAGCGAATTTATTTTTCCTCCGTCTGCCGCCTGTATATCTATATGTTGTACCTTCTCGTCGGGGGTTATGTCATAGTGACGTGCCTCTTCGTCATTGACTCTCACCTCCATGCTGCTATTGCCATCACTCTTGAACAATATCTTTGCGTGAGTTGCGCTTGACGTATGTCCCTTATAGCTTTTGCTTGTGAAACGGGTGTTTGCCTCTTTGAGTGGAATGCTCAACATGCCCGATACGCTGAAATTGTCAAGCAACTCTTGCGGTACGTTCTTTTTGCGCATCACCGAGTATATCTCCCAGTTGTCGTAAACCTGCTCAATTGTGGGGCGGTATTTGGCCAGCGGGTCGGCGAACTGGACGAAGCCTACGCCATCGCCTCCGTATGTGGATTGCAGATTTCGCCTCAGGTCGGAGGTGATAATGTCACTCTCTATGAAGGAGTCGCCCAGCACCGCCACTCTCACCGTACGTTCCTTTGACTCCTTGTCCAAGGCATTATAGAATTGTTTCATCATATTACCCTCACTGCTGAAATCCTCAATGTCGGCCATTGCCGGCAGAGGTAGCGGGATGCTCTTTTTCTGTTCGGTCACAACAATCTCTTCAACCGGTTCCTGCTGTGTCACCTCTTCTGTCGGGGTTTCAGATTTGGCCTCGGTTTCGGGTGAGGGTTGCGTTGAAAGAGTCTGTTCCGTATTCTCCTCCGAAACGGTGTTCAATGAGTCGATCTTCTCGTTTACGGCATCAATGTCTTTCAGATCGGCCAAAAATGAGGTGTCCAAAATGTCTTCGCTTGTTTTGGTAAAGATGGTTTTATCCTCAAAGTCAACCATATCGGAGAGCAGATTGGCGCGTTTTATCTCTCCGGCACCGATTCTCTGGGGAGGTATAAAGCTAATGCCCGCCAATATCAGTGTCGTGACTATCGTGAACACCAATACCGTCGAAGATCTATCCTGTTTTTTATTTTTGTTATTCTGCAAAGTCTTAATTTATTGCGGTTGTGCAAAGATAATTTTTTTTATGAACAATATGTCGTGGCGGCAGCCGATAAAATAAGTCCGAAAGCATAAAATCATTTAAAACAAAGGCGGAGGAAAAATTTAGTCATATTTTTCCTCCGCCCTTGTATGAAGTTATTTGGTGTTTAGTCGCGTCTTGCGAAACCGAGATAATAGATAAGTACTGCAATGGAGCTGAGTGCTGCCACGAGATAGGTTCTTGCGGCCCATGAGAGGGACTCTTTTGCCTCATCCAGCTCAACCACATTGAGCGTGTTGCTACGATCGAGCCACTCAATTGCTCTTGCCGATGCATTATATTCTACGGGGAGAGTGATGACCGAGAAGAGTGCCGAGAGGGCAATCATAAATATACCAGCCCAAAATACCTGGGGCAGAGTTCCCATTACGAACAGACCGATGATCACCACCCATGTAGACCATTGTGAAGTGAAACTGATTATGGGCACCATGGCTGAACGCATTTTCAAGGGTGCGTAGCCGTAAGCATGCTGAATGGCGTGTCCGCACTCGTGTGCTGCCACTGCCGCTGCCGAAACGCTGTTGCTGTTATAGACACTCTCACTCAGGTTGAGAGTTTTGTTCGTAGGATTGTAATGGTCGGTCAGATGGCCGCGCGTAGCCACTACCTTAACATCACGGATGCCGTTGTCGCGTAGCATCTTTTCTGCCACCTCGCGACCCGTCAATCCTCCTGCAAAGCGTTTGCGTGAATACTTTGTGAATACCGACTGCAATCGTGCCTGCACGATGAATCCTAAAATACCTATGGCAATCATTAACAGATATGCCGTTCCCGATGAAATCATACCTTTTTCCCCTTTCCTTTGTTCGGCCTATGCTCGGCCCTTTTGTTCCCTTTCTTTTGTTCGGCCCAATTTCGGCCTTTTTGTTTCCTTTCCTTTGTTCGGCTCTTTATTATAACTCCGGGTACCGCACTCAATCTGCTCGGTCAAACCCACCCAATCACAATTGGTCACGAAAACCAACTCCGAATAAAAAACGGCCAGAGTCGTGATTTATTGTTTGGTGACTTTATATAACGAGTTGGCTTGTGCCGTGGGAGTGATGGTGATCTGATTTATGTTCACATGCTCCGGAAGGCTTACAGCCCAGATGATTGCCTCTGCAATATCCTCTCCGTGCAACGGTTCCAATCCCGCATACACCTCGTCGGCCTTTTGCTGATTGCCTTTGAAACGAACCACCGAAAACTCGGTTTCGACCATTCCCGGACATATTTCGGTCACTCTGATGCCGTGTCCCAGCAGGTCGATACGCATGCACTCCGTCAAGCCGTGTACGGCGTGTTTTGATGCACAATAAACATTACCGCCTTGATATGGTTCCATACCAGCTATGGAACCTATGTTCACGATGTGACCGCGTCCCTGACGAATCATCATGTTGGCCACCACGCGACTGATATAGAGCAACCCCTTTATGTTGGTGTCTATCATTATGTTCCAGTCGTTGGTGTCGCACTCGTGGAACAGGTCGCGACCCAACGCCAGGCCGGCATTGTTTACCAATACGTCAATCTCTTTGAACTCTTCGCTGAGGGTCTCCACGGCGGCCTCACACGAAGAACGATCCCTGATGTCGAAACACAGTATGTGTACTCTTATGCCGAACTCTCTTTCCAGTTCCGCTTTCAGGGCTTTGAGTCGTTCGCTGCGACGTCCCGTTATGATGACGTTGTATTTCTCCTCGGCAAATACTCTTGCGGTGGCCTCTCCTATGCCCGAGGTGGCTCCCGTGATTAATACGCACTTATTCATGGTGATGACATCTAATATTTTTGGTAAAGTTATCAAATTTTTATTACTTTGAACTCAAATAATCAGAAAATAATATGTCCAAAATCAATACCGAACTGTTTATTGCCCGCAGAATATCACATCGTGGGGGCGGACAACGCGGCATAATGGTGCGCATGGCCACCTTGTCGGTGACTATCGGTATGGCTGTTATGATTGTGGCGCTGGCCGTTACGGGAGGATTCAAGCAGGAGATTACGGACAAACTCGTCGGCTTCGGGGCTGATATAAGGATTGTGGGCTACTTCTCATCGGACGGTTCGTATGAAAGTATGCCCGTGACGAGAAATGAGGGGTTCATCGGAGAGGTACGTGAGATAGATGGCGTGGAGTCGGTGATGCCGTATATAACCAAGAGTGGAATAATACGAACTCCGCAGGCAATTCATGGTGTACAACTCAAAGGTGTGGCTGAGGATTATGATCTCTCGTTTTTTGACCGTTGGCTGGTTGAGGGAGAGTTGCCGCAGCTGGCCGACTCTGTGGGGCGCAGAGATTTGCTCATCTCGCGTCAGACGGCCGATATGCTCGGATTTGAGGTGGGCGACAAGGTGGAGATGATGTTTGTGGGCGAGGGCAACTCGGTGCGACGCGACCTTTACAAGGTGTGCGGTCTGTTTTCGACGGGGATGGATGATTTTGACCGTGCCACATCGGTGACCCATATTGACAATCTGCGGCGTCTGAATCGGTGGGATGAATCGCAGCAGACGGGTTTTGAGGTGAAACTTTCCGACTTCAAGCAACTTGATCGGGTGGCGGAGCAGGTGGAAGAGATGGTGATTGCGTACAACGCAGCCGTCACGAACGACCATGACATGATATATGCTATGACCATAAAGCAGGAGTACATAGGCATTTTTGATTGGTTGGCGACGATGGATGTGAATGGGGTGGTAATAATCACGATAATGCTTGCGGTGGCTCTGCTGAATATGGTGTCGGCGCTGCTCATCATACTGCTCGAACGCACCTCCATGATAGGCCTGTTAAAGGCGGTGGGAATGGCTGACGGCAGATTGCAGAGGGTCTTTCTGTATCGTGCCGCAAGCATCATACTGCGAGGAATGTTGTTCGGCAATCTGCTGGGCATGGGTATTGCGTTGGTGCAGAAATATACGGGACTGGTCAAACTCGATTCGTCGGGATATATGCTTTCGAGTGTGCCCATAGAGCTGAACCTGACATGGTGGTTGGCGTTGAATGTGGGAGTGCCGTTAGTGTTGTTGCTGCTGCTTACGATACCCGTCAAGATCGTGTCGGCAATAAAACCCGACCAGACAATGAGGTATCAATAAAGAGATTGAGATGAAAGAAGGTAACGACAAACAAAAGAAGCAACAACCTGTGGAGAAGATGTTTGACAATATTGCATCGTCTTACGACCGCCTTAATCATATCCTCTCGTTCAATATAGACAAATTGTGGCGTAAGCACATGGTGAAGATGGTGGCCGAATGCCGACCGAAGAATATGTTGGATGTGGCAACGGGTACGGGAGATTTATCCATTATGGCGGCCCGCAAGATGTCGGATGTTTTGATTACCGGTGTGGATATTTCGGAAGGCATGTTGGAACTGGCCCGCGAAAAAGCTTCAAAACGAAAACTCGATGTGAGGATGGAGTTCGTTGTGGGGGATGTAGAGAATCTTCCTTCGGCGGGTGAGGAATTTGATGTGGTGACTGTGGCATTCGGTATACGTAATTTCCAGAATCTTGAAGCGTCGCTGGCAGAGATGTACAGAGTGCTGAATAAGGATGGAAATATCTTCCTGATGGAGTTCGGAAAACCGCATGGCAAACTGTTTACACGCCTATATGATTATTACTCAAAAGTGATCATGCCCCGAGTGGGAGAGATGATTTCGGGCAATCGCGCGGCATATCTCTATCTGGTAAATTCGATTCGTGCATTTGCCAATGTGGATGTTTTGTCGCTGATGCGGACGGCCGGTTTTGAAGAGTGTGAAGCAACCTATTTGACGGACGGAGTGGCCGTAATTTATAAAGGAAAAAAACGATGAAAAGATTGTTTGCATTTTTGTTGACGTTGGCGGCGGTAGTGTCTCTTTCGTCATGCTCGATGGAGGATAAACTGACCTATAAGGGTGTTGCCGATGTGGCATTTGAACCGTGGAACAAGTTGACGGTGTATGCCCGTGTGGACAACCGTATGCGTAAGGATGTTGTCGTGGAGGAGATGGACGGCAAGATATATTATCGTGGAAATCAGATAGGCACCATGACACTTGACGGAAAGGTGGTTATCTCGGGAAAGAAGGAGAGTACGGTGACCATCCCTGTCAGACTGGGACTGACCAATCCGTTGTCGGCAGCCGGCATTCTGTCCAATCCGCAGAATGCACTGAATGATATTACGTTGGACATGGAGGCAACGGTCAAATTGCGTGGTGCGCGTAAAACTATATCGCGAGAAAATATGGTGCTTTCAAATTTTCTCCCTAATTTTGCGTTCTGAAATAGAGCGTATTTCTAATAGGTTTTGAGAATTCCGTGTGGTAAGGGAGTTCGAAGAGATCGCAAGGAGAATAAAAAAGAGAAGAATGGGACGAAAAATTTTGATATTGGCGGGGCTGATGTTTGCGATGATGGCCGAGCTGTCGGCGCAGAATATCTCTGCATTCAAGGGCCAGCTGACCCAGCGCAGTAGCGTTGGTGAGGGCACCGTGACGGTTGACGAATACGGTTCTGCAATGCAGGCGGTGGATTCATATATGATTTCCGCGGCCGAGAAGAAAGATGTTAACGGTTTCAGAGTGAGCATCTATTCGGGTAAATCACAAACCGCACGTACCGAGGCGTTGGAGGCGCAGAGTCAATTCCAGGCGATGTTCCCGACGGTTCCGACCTATCTGGTCTATTCGGAACCCTATTTCACCCTTTCGGTTGGAAATTGTCGCGATAAGGAGGAGGCACTTGTGCTGTGGGGCCGAGTTAAGAATGTCTTTACCAAGGCCTTTATAGCCAATGCTGTTATCCCTATGGAGGAGTTCTTGAAGACCGATGCCGACTATACGGTGGTTGAGGTGGAGCCTGCCGAGGGAGAAGTGCAGGGCGAGGTGCAGCAGGAGATGGCTCCGAGTGGGGAACAGAGTGCAGATCGCCGTCTCTATCCTGGTGTCAGACAGCAATAAGCCTTTTTTGTTATTTGGTCTGAGTGTTTTGCAATCACTTAGAAAACACTATTTCAGTGGTTGAGCAAAGAAAAACAGCCGAATAGATAAAAAAAATTTGAATAAAGGGTTGCGGATTGTGAAAAATGATTATATTTGCACCCGAAAAGAGGGGATAAACGTTCTTTTTAATAAATTGTAATGGTTCTAATTCGGGAGCGACTCGTTGAAAAGCGGGTTGAGTCGAAGGAGAAACATACAAGCCCAGATGGCGGAATTGGTAGACGCGTTGGTCTCAAACACCAATGGGGATGACCCGTGCCGGTTCGACCCCGGCTCTGGGTACTGAAAGGCTAATTACTTACGAGTAGTTAGCCTTTTGTTTTTTTGGCCTATTTTACGATGAAAGATTATGTGGTCTCTGAATTTTGATTATCTTTATATTGAATTTATTGACCAAAAACTTTCTGAATCAACCACATTATACCATGAGAGCAAAGAGAAACAGAACACTCATCGTTGCCGAGAATGAGATGGAGGAGTTGAGAAGTCAGCTTCTTCTGCCACAGGACATGAGTGATGACACCGTGTTCTCGGATCTGATTATAAATGCCGATCTGATGGATGTCATTGACAAAATCCCCGACCGCTCGGCCAACCTCATCATAATTGATCCGCCGTATAATCTCTCCAAAAAATTCAACTCTTCTAATTTTTCCTCAATGTCGGATGATGAGTATGAGGCTTATCTGGAAGGTTGGTTTGATAAGGTGTGCGACAAGCTTGCCGATGATGGAACCCTCTATATGTGTGGCGATTGGAAGTGTTCGGTGGCTCAACAGCGGGTTATCGCCAAAAGACTGACCATACTTAACCGTATCACATGGCAGCGAGAAAAGGGACGTGGTACCAGCAAGAATTGGAAAAACGGCATGGAGGATATCTGGTTCGCGGTCAAAAATCCAAAGCAGTACCATTTCGATATAGAGGCGGTGAAGATGAAACGCCGTGTGGTGGCTCCCTATAAGCAGAACGGCACTCCGAAAGATTGGGCCGTGACCGAAGAGGGAAAGGTTAGAATCACCCATCCGTCCAATCTTTGGGATGATATAAGTGTGCCCTTCTGGTCTATGCCCGAGAATACCGACCACCCGACGCAGAAACCCGAGAAACTCATAGCCAAACTGATTCTTGCCTCGTCGCGTGAGGGTGATTTGGTGTTTGATCCTTTTGTCGGCAGCGGTACCACGTGTGTGGTGGCCAAGAAGCTGGGGCGTCGTTATTTGGGCATAGAGATAGACGAGGAGTATTGTCTGTGGGGTGCGAAACGATTGGTGGCTGCCGAGGAGGACAAAGAGATTCAGGGGTACAATGGCGGCTATTTTTGGGAACGCAACTCGTTGAATCTGCAAAAAAGCGAGAGCCGAAAGGCCGAAAAATCCGAAGAGTAACTCCGACTTTGGCGGCATATTTGCGGTAGTGCGTAGAAAACACTAAATGATTATGAAAAGAACATTCATGGAGGCGTTGATTAACCGACGTTCCTACTACCGTATCAACAATCAATCAAAGGTTTCGGACAGAGAGATAGTGGAGATGATAGACAGCGTTGTGTTGAACATGCCGTCGGCATTCAATGTGCAGGCCTCGCGGCTTGTGTTGTTGCTCGGACGTCAGCACGAGGAGTTTTGGACCATTGTCAAGGAGGTATTGCAGGGGGTTGTGGCACCCGATAAGTTTGACCGTACGCGCGAGAAGATAGATCGCAGTTTTGCGGCGGGACATGGCACGGTGCTTTTCTATGAGGACTCCTCGCTGATAGATGCGCAGAAACGTTCCATGCCGCTTTATGCCGACAAATTTGATGAGTTCTCGACACAGACCTCCGCAATGCATCAGTTTGCTGTCTGGACCCAGTTGGAGGACATGGGGTTCGGAGCATCGTTGCAACACTACAATCCTCTCATTGACGAACGGGTGGCACAACGTTGGATGATAAATCCGGCATGGCTGCTTAAAGCCCAGATGCCATTCGGCTGCCCGCTTGAAAAGCCCGCCGAACGAACTCACAATCTGCCCATGGAACAACGTCGTCTGGTGTTTGATTAGAGTGTTTCTTGTCGGTCGGAGCAGTAAGGGTATAAAAAACGGAGAGTCTTTGCTCTCCGTTTTTTTATAAATAGGTGTACATCATGTGATTTTATGAGTATTTTTGTGCGTTGATTTCCGGTCGGCAAATGAACGGCGGGAACAAAAGATGATATTAACGAAAGGATAGATCATGATACAGAAAAAGGTATATACGGTGACGGGTATGCATTGTGCGGGCTGTTCTTCTAACGTGGAACGTATGGTGGGACGTCAGAACGGTGTCAGCGAGGCGTCGGTCAATCTGGCGGCAGCACAACTTACGGTCACTTTCGATTCGGATATTATTACTCCGCAGGGTCTCAAAGCTGTTGTGGATGCGATGGGGTTTGAGTTGCTTGTTGACGAGGATGATGCCGAGGACGATCGGCGTGAGGCCGAGGAGAGTTACGAACGGCTGTTGAAGCGACGTGCGGTGGTGGCGTGGTTGTTCACGTTGCCGGTGGCGGTGATGGGAATGTTCTTCATGGATGTCGAGGGGCTGAAATGGTGGATGTTGATATTGTCATTGCCCGTTTTGTTATATTCCGGTGCAGGCTTTTATGCGGGTGCCTGGAGACAGATACGCAGCGGCTCGTTCAATATGGATACATTGGTGGCTCTCAGTACGGGAGTTGCTTTTCTTTTCAGTGTGTTCAATACATTTTTCCCCGAAGTATGGATGTCGAAAGGCCTGCATGCCCATGTCTATTATGAGGCGGCAACGATGATTATCGCGTTTGTTCTGGTGGGTAAGCTCATGGAGGAACGCGCCAAGGGGCGCACCTCTTCGGCTATTCGCAAGCTTATGGGACTGCAACCGACAACGGCGCGTGTGATTCGTGAGGGTGTGGAGCAGGAGATTCCCATTGCCCGATTGCTTGCGGGTGATAGGGTGAGTGTACGTCCCGGAGAACGCATAGCGGTGGATGGTTCCGTTGTGGAAGGTGTCGGCTATGTGGATGAGAGCATGATAAGCGGAGAGCCATTGGCCGTCACCAAGAGGTCGGGTGACCGTGTGCTGGCGGGAACCATGAATACCAACGGCAGTTTTGTGATGTGTGCCGAGCAGATGGGCAAACAGACGGTGCTGGCTCATATTATAGCCATGGTGCGAGAGGCGCAGGGCTCAAAGGCGCCCGTACAGAGAATCGTGGACAGGGTGACGAGGGTGTTTGTGCCTGCGGTGTTGGCGGTGTCGGTGCTGACATTGGCGGTATGGCTGCTTGTGGGAGGTGGCGAATATGTTACCCATGCGATATTATCGGCGGTGTCGGTGTTGGTGATTGCCTGTCCGTGTGCTCTCGGATTGGCCACACCCACTGCGCTGATGGTCGGTATCGGGAAAGGGGCCGAGGAACATATCCTGATAAAAGATGCGGTGGCATTGGAACGCCTGAACAAGGTCGATACCGTGGTGCTTGACAAGACAGGAACGGTTACGGAGGGGCGACCGACGGTGACACGATGGATATCTGCCAATCCTGATAAAGCCGAACTGAAACAAGAGAATGAGAAAGAAATTTTCTTGGCGGCCGAGAAGAGGTCTGAACATCCGTTGGCCACGGCAATAGTGGAATTTCTTGAAGCGGAAGGAGTTGCTATGGCTCGGGTGGAGGAGTTTGAGAACAGAGCAGGCCGAGGTGTGGTGGTGCGTCATGATGGACGGGCCTATTGGGTCGGCAGCCACCGACTGGCGGAGGAGTTCGGGGCTTGTGTGCCGAACGAGATGAATGAGTGTAAGGAGCATGGCAGCAGGGTGCTGTTCGGTGTGGAGAGTGAGGTGCTGGCATGTGCGGTGATAAGCGACAGAGTGAAGGAGAGTTCTGTGGAGGCGGTGAAGAGGCTGAAAGAGAGTGGCAAACGGGTGATATTGCTGACGGGCGACGGCAGGGCGGCAGCCGAGGCGGTGGCTCGTGAGGTGGGTGCCGACGAGTGGATTGCCGACGCATTGCCATCGGATAAGGAGGAGAGGATAAAGTCGTTGCAGAGTGCGGGTCATGTGGTTGCCATGGTGGGTGACGGCATAAACGATTCGCAGGCTTTGGCCAGAGCCGATGTGAGTGTGGCAATGGGACGAGGTACAGATATTGCTATGGATGTGGCGATGGTTACACTCATGAACTCCGATCTGGCTCTGTTGCCCAAGGCGTTCCGACTCTCGGAGGCAACCGTGAAAACTATTCGGCAGAATCTGTTTTGGGCATTCATTTACAATATGATAGGAATTCCCGTTGCGGCCGGAGTGTTATATCCTGTTTGGGGTGTGTTGTTGAATCCCATGATTGGCAGTGCCGCCATGGCATTCAGCTCGGTGAGTGTGGTGACAAACAGCCTCAGACTGAACAGGAAAAGGTTGTAAAACAAATAAGTATGTATTGTGGAGCAAAATGGCTGAATTTTTAGTAACTTGCGCCCGATATAGGAGTATTATTTATAAACAATATATGAAAATGATGAAAAGGTCAATTTTGTTGTTGGCTATGATGATGTTTGCGGCTGTTTCGGCTACGGCGCAGACATACGAGGAGATGGTGGAAACGTTGTTTAAGCAGGTGCCTGTTCCCGAGAATGTGGGTGATATGAAGGCTGTTTTCCGTTTTGCGGAGGATCAGACCGATGTTATTCTCGGATATGGTGACAATCAGGCGGCCATGGATACCATCTGCATGGTCATGAATCCGAGTATTGTTGAGCCCGGAACGGTATTGGTTGAGGGTTATGGCGATAACGATGCTTTGGTAAGGTTGCGTTGCATGAAGGTCAAATCGGAACTTATTACCCTCATCGGCATGAAAGACAAGAATTTCAAAACATCATGGCGTAAGGGGACTTATCAGGGTAGGACAAATGTGGTTGTGGTGACTGTTCCCGAGAATGTGATGGCGAGTGCGATGCGTGATTTGGAAATCATGCGAATCCTTTCTACTCCTCATATGATTGAGGTTGTGGAGGAGACGTACGATGAACAGCCCGAAGTGATTTCTATTCCGTTCATGGCGGAACAAGAGGATCCGCAGCAAGAGGAACAGATTGAACAGGTGCAGGAACAACCGCGCCGTCCCGCAAAACTACATTATGCAAAACCTCTCAGCCGAAAGGAGTTGCGTAAGGCTATGAAGGCCAGACGACAATAGTTGCGAGAGTCAGGCGAAGGCAATATAACGTCGGGATCGAAAAATAAATAAACAAGAAGAAACGTTGAGTAAGAAAAACTCATTTTTATGGATACGGTATTGATAATATTGGCGGTGATTTGTGCGCTGGTGGGTGTTATAGGATGTATATTGCCCGCACTGCCCGGCACACCTGTCTGTTTCTTGGGACTGCTGCTGGCTCATTGGGGCGGCAACGAGATGACCCAGAAAGTGCTTGTTATGGCGGCGGTGATAACCATATTCGTTTCGGTGGCAGACTACTATCTGCCCATTTGGTTTACCAAACGATTCGGCGGCTCTAAACAGGCTACCCGCGGCTCAATGATAGGTATTGTTGCGGGACTGTTCTTCATGCCGTGGGGAATTATTCTCGGTCCGTTTTTCGGTGCTTTCGTGGGCGAGCTGTTAAATGAAGGCTCGGACAAGAACAAGGCATTCAGGGTGGCATTCGGTTCGTTTGCCGCGTTTTTCTTCGGCACGGGTCTGAAACTTGTCGCCTCAGGCTGGATGACCTTTTTAATCATAAAAAGCCTTTTTTAAACATTTTGCTCCGTGGGGAGAGGGAAATGACTTGCGGACTCCGATGTGGGGAGAGGGAAATGACTTGCGGACTCCGATGTGGAGCGAGGAAAGTGACTCGTAAACTCCGATGTGGGACGATGGAAGAAACTCGCGGACTCCAATGTGGAGCGAGTATATATTGGGGGATATAAATGGTGCAAATGCAGTGACTATCGAACTTCCAAATGGTGCGAAATGATATCAGTAGACCCCGAGTGAGAATGAAAACTGAAACATATAAATCAACCAACTAAAAAAATAGAGTAAAAAAATGAAGAAAATCATTAATGTAATGTTGCTTCTCATGGTGGCCGTTATGATGTCGGCCTGCGGAAGCAAGTACAGTTATGAGAGTGTGAAGGGCGACCCCATGAAAGCCCGCATCTATACTCTCGATAACGGTTTGAAGGTCTATATGGCGGAGAATCACGAGGAACCCCGCATCCAGACCTACATCGCTGTTAGAGCAGGTGGAAAAAACTCTCCGTTGGAGACCACCGGTTTGGCTCACTATTTCGAGCACCTCATGTTCAAGGGAACACAGCAGTTCGGTACTTCGGACTATCAGGCAGAGGTCCCTTTGTTGGATGAGATCGAACGTCTGTTTGAGGTATATCGCAAGACCACAGACGAGAAAGAACGCAAAGAGATTTATGCCGTAATCGACTCTATCAGTTACGAGGCATCTAAAATCTCTATCCCCAACGAGTATGACAAACTCATGTCTGCAATCGGTGCAAGCGGTACGAACGCTTATACGGGTGACGATATGACCGTTTATGTGGAGGATATTCCCGCCAATCAGGTGGAGAACTGGGCGAAGATTCAGTCGGATCGTTTCATGAACGTCGTTCTGCGCGGATTCCATACCGAGTTGGAGACCATCTACGAGGAGTACAACATGTACAGTGTATATGATAGTGAGAAGATTTTCCAGGCATTGACCTCTTCTCTTTTCAAGAATCACCCCTATGGTTTGCAGACCGTTATCGGTGATCCCGAGCACCTGAAAAACCCCTCTATCACCAATATCAAGGAGTTCCACAAACAGTACTATGTGCCCAACAATATCGCCATCTGTCTTTCGGGTGATTTCGATCCCGACGAGATGATTGCCGTTATTGACAAGTATTTCGGTGCTATGGAGCCCAATCCCGACCTGAAACCCTTGCAGTATGAGCCCGAGGCACCTATTACGGAGCCTATCGTGAAAGAGGTTGTGGGTCTTGAAGCAGAGATGGTATATATGGGATGGCGTCTTGACGGCATGTCGAGCAGCGATGCCGATATGGCCTCTTTGGTACAGGGTATCCTTAACAACGGCATGGCTGGTTTGATGGACGTGAACCTCAATCAGCAGCAGAAAGTTTTCGGTTCGGCAGCTGGAGCCAACATGATGGCCGATTATGGTATGTTCCTCGCGTTGGGTATGCCCAAAGAGGGTCAGACTTTGGAAGAGGTGCAGGCTTTGGTTATGGGCGAGATCGACAAACTGCGTAAAGGCGAGTTTGACGAGTCACTCATCAAGGCTACACTCAACAACTACAAGGCTTCGGTACAGCAGACCATGGATAGCAATGCTGGTCGTGCCGATATGTTTGTCACCGCTTTCATCAATGGAATCGAGTGGCAGGATATGGTTGAGGAGCTGGATCGCATGAGCCAGATAACCAAGGAGGATATCGTGAAGTTTGCTAACGAGAAGTTGGCCGACAACAACTATGTGGTTGTTTACAAACGCATGGGTGTGGACGAGAATATGCACAAGATTTCTGCTCCTGAGATTACCCCCATTGAGGCTAACCGTAACAATGTAAGTGCTTTCTTGCAGGAGATTCAGAACTCGGAGGTTGCTCCCATCGAGCCCGTTTATGTAGACTATGAGAAGGATATGGCTATCTTTGATGCCAATGGTATTGAGGTGCTTTACAAACAGAACATGACCAACGACCTCTTCGAACTCTCTTACATTTTCGAGACGGGTACCAGCGGCGATCTTCTGTTGTCTATGGCTTCTGATTATGTAGACTATCTGGGTACCAGCACCATGAGTGCCGAGCAGATGAAGCAGCGCCTTTATGATATTGCTTGTTCTGTTTCGTTCTCTCCGGCGGCTTATCGTACCACGGTTACCATTTCGGGTCTGGGCGAGAACATGCCCGAGGCAATGAAAATTTTTGAGGAATGGATTGCTGATGTTCAGGCAAATGAGGCTATTTTGGCCAACCTCAAGAACGACCTGCTCAAAAATAGAGCTAACATGAAACTCGATCAGGCAAGCAACTATACTGCTTTGAATCGCTATGTAAGCTACGGTCCCGAGTATATCAAAGCCAATGTGATGTCTAACGAGCAGTTGAATGCCGTTACTTCGGAGCAGTTGCTCGAACGTTTCAAGAATTTCGCAGACTATGAGCATCGCGTTGTTTACTACGGTCCCATGAGTCAGAAGGAGCTTTCGGTTGCTTTGGCCGAGAATCATAAGGTGGCTAAGGAGTTCAAAGAGGCACCTGCGGTTGTTTTCAACAAGGTTGTTGAGACTCCCGAGAGCAAGGTGTTCTTGGCAGAGTATGATGCAAATCAGATTCGTTATATGCAGCTCTCTAACCGTGGTGAGAAGTTCGACACTGCCAATGATGCCGAGTTGGCACTCTTCAACGAGTACTTCGGTGGCGGTATGAACGCCATCGTATTCCAGGAGATGCGTGAGGCCCGTGGTTTGGCTTATTCGGCCTCGGCATACTTGCGCACACCGGCTTATCTGAGTGACTCTTACAACTTTATGGCTACCATTGCCACCCAGAACGACAAGATGGCATTGGCTATTGATGCTTTCGACGACATCATCAACAACATGCCCGAGAGTGAGGCTGCTTTCAACATTGCCAAGAATGCTCTGTTGGCACGTTTGCGCACCGAGCGCACCATTAAGGATGCCGTTCTGTGGAGCTACCTGCGTAACGAGTATCTCGGTGTGGATTACGACCGCAACAAGGCGATTTACGAGGCGGTGCAGAATATGACTTTGGAGGATGTGAAGGCCGCACAGCAGAAGTGGACCAAGGATCGCGTATACCACTACGGTATTCTCGGACGTTCGAAAGACCTTGACATGAAGAAACTCAACTCTATGGGCGAAGTCACCAAACTCACCCAAGAAGACATCTTCGGTTTTTAAATCATAGGTAGTTCAGTGGGGCGAGGGGAGTCCATAAGGAGGGAGCTTCGTTCCGCAGAACAACCAATGAAACAAAAATCATAGGTAGTGTTGTGGGGTGAGGGGAGTCCGTAAGGAGGTTCTTCGACCCACTGAACAACCAGTGAAACAAAAAATAAAAAAAGGAGTGACCCGCAGGGGTTGCTCCTTTTTTGTTATAGGTTGATTCTGGCGTGTTTCAAGACAGTGGATCAAATGCGGTGGCGAAACAGGCAATGCTGATGCGACAGTCGGGAACGGCCTGTTCAATGGCCTCGGCACACGAGCCGATGGTTGCTCCGGTGGTCAGCACGTCATCCACCAAAAGAATATGGCGGCCGCTCAGTCTCTCGGGATGGGTGACCCGAAAAATATCCTTCACATTCTCCCAACGTTCGTGATGAGGTCGGAGAGCCTGACTTTTATTATACACCTTACGCACCACGCTGTGACTGTCTACTTTCAGACCCATGCTGCGCCCCATGCCGAGAGCCAGATATTCGGCCTGATTGTAGGTGCGTGAGAGCAGTTTGCGCGGATGTAACGGTATGGGAACCAGCAGATCCACGTCGCCGTACAGCGGGCTGCGTGCCAATTCGCCGCCGAACCATTCTCCTGCCATCATCGCCTCACGCCAACGGCCGTGATACTTAAACTCATGAATCAGTCTGCGCCAACCGCTGTTGTGAACGAAATACATGAAGGCGCATCCGTTCACTACCTTGACCGTACCCCAGAAGCGTTGCACGACGGGATTGTCCACCCGATTCTGAAAGCCGGTCAGTGGCGCTTCCCAACGACATTTACTGCACACGAAATAATCGCCTTCTCCCATCGGTCGGCCACAAACGGGACACAACGGTCGGAAGAACAGACTTTTTATGTCGTTGAAAACGGACTGCATGGTTTTTCTCGGAATGTAAGATGCGCTATGTGCCGACTATTGGGGATCAACGTTGCAGAATATGGTTACCCGTTTGAACGGCTCTTCGCTATGCAGGGCGGAGATTTCGTCGGCCACCACTTGTTTCATCTCGCGGGCCTTCCCCAGCTCCATGCGCACCAATATCTCCTGGATAAACACTTTTCGCACACGATTCACCACCGGAGGATAGGGACCGTTGATCATGTCGCCGTAACGGCGCGAAAGACGGCGTACCAAAGTGTTGGCACAACGCGACAACAGCTCGTTGTTGGGATGTTTCATGATGACCGTTATCAGACGGCCAAAGGGCGGATAGTTGAATATCTTGCGCTCGGCCAACTGATTGCGAAACATACCTTCGTAATTATACGAGGCTATCTGCGAGAAGAGTGGCAGAACGGGTTGTGAGGTCTGCACTATGACCTCTCCGTTGCTGTCTTTGCGCCCTGCTCGACCCGCCACCTGTACAATGCTCTGGAAGGTGCGCTCTTCGGAACGGAAGTCGGGATAGTTCAACATGTTGTCGGCATTGAGGATTCCGACCACGTCCACCTTCGGGAAATCGAAACTCTTGGTTATCATCTGTGTGCCCACGAGTATGTCGGTGCGTCCCTGTTCAAAGTCATCTATTATGCGTTCATATTTTGCGGCGGTGGTGGCGGTATCCGCATCCAACACCTCTATCACCGCATGGGGGTAGAGTGAAGAGAAATCCTCGCCTATCTGTTCCGTGCCGAAACCGCGTGTCTCGGGGGTGCCTCGTTTGCAACGCGGACACTTTGTCGGGATGGTCTCCACGTGGCCGCAATGGTGGCAACGCAGTCTGTTTTCGGCCTTATGCAGGGTCATCGATACGCTGCAATCGGGACAATGGGCGGTCCATCCGCATTCGGGACACTCTATGTAGGGGGCAAAACCACGTCGGTTTTGGTATAGTATAGTCTGGCGACCATTGGCGAGAGCCGCCTCTATGAGGTCGCGCAACTCTTTGTTGGCATGAGCCTTGCGTTCTCCGCGTTTGGCCGAACGGATAGTATCTGATATGGTGATGCGAGGCAGGGCACCGTTGCCGTAACGTTCTGTCAGTCGGGCAAATCCGTATTTTCCCGTCTTGGAGTTGAAATAACTCTCCACCGACGGAGTGGCGCTACCCAACAGAGTGTTTATGCCATGTGTGACGGCCCACCATACGGCACTGTCGCGCGCTGAGTATCGCGGTGACGGCTCGTCTTGTTTGAAACTGCGGTCGTGCTCCTCGTCAACAATTATCAGGCCGAGGCTGGGAATGGGCAGAAACAGAGCCGAACGCACTCCCACGACAATACATCCGCCTTTGCTGTGACACATACGCAGATATGTTTCGGTGCGTTGTCTGACGCTGAGTTTAGAACTGTAAACCGATACGCAATTGCCGAACATCTCTTCAAGTCGTTCGCCTATCTGTTTCAGGTTGGCTATCTCGGGCAGAAGGATGAGTACCGACTCGCCGCGTTCCAGTCGTCGGGCAGTCAGATGGGCATATATTTCGGTCTTGCCACTGCCGGTGATTCCGTGCAGAAGCACCGTGGGCTTTGTGGTAAACTCGTTCTCAATATGTTTAAAAACACTGTTTTGCGCCTCCGACAGAGGACGCAGATGGTACTCCCTTGTGGTGGTCGTGTCGGGCGGAAGCTCACGTTTTTCGAGTGTAAAGATGTTGTTTCGGGCAAGCGTGCGTATGGTTTCGGGTTTCACTCCGTCGGCCGTAAGCAGGGACATTGGCACCTCGCCACCGAACACCTCCTTCTCGTTGTCAAAAGCGGCACAGAAACTCATTACGGCGCCATAACGGGCTTTGGCTCGTCGTTGCATCGGCTCCAACAGAGTGTTCAGTTTCTCGGGAGTGTCAATATCGTGGTTTAGACGGACGAATGTTTCACTCCGCAGTTTGAAAATCTCTTTCTCGAAAGCCTCTTCGGTGAGTGCCGACGGTTTGAGTGCCGTAGGAAGTGCCGCCCTCATCACCTCGCCCAGAGAACACATGTAGTATTCGGCCATCCACTCCCAAAGCCTCATGGTGGCGGGAGGAACCAAAATCTCGGAACGCAGAATGCGACGTATGGTCTTGATTGTCTTGTAGTCGGGACGGTTTCCATGCAGTGTGCGTACCACTCCCATGCATAGTTTGCGAGCCCCTAGCTGGACCTCCACGCCCTGTCCGACGGCAATTTCTCCGCACAACTCCTCGGCCACCTTGAATGTGAGAGGCGGAATGGCGATGGGCAGTATTATCTCGGCATAAAGTTCCATAGCAATTTCTTATTGATACAAAGTTAACCCAATTTTTTAAACATTTTTAAACAATAAATGGTTTTGTGGGCGGAATACTTACCTTGTTACTTCCCACAGTCCCCATGCCCCTATTAGCTTCTGATGGAGAAAAAATGGTTTTGTGGGGCGGAGTACTTACCTTGCTGCTTTACGCAGTCCCCATGCTCCTATTAGCTTCTGATGGAGAAAAAATGGTTTTGTGGTGCAAAATACTGACGTTGCTGCTTTCCGCAGTTTCCACGTCCCCGTCAGTTCCTGATGAAGAAAAAAATTCGCCCCACACGAATGTATGTTTAAAAACAATGGAATATAGGAGGTGGTAGAAATAAATCCTGATATTGGTGGTTTTTTTAAGAAAAAAGTGCCTACATTTGCCTCTGGCAGGGATTTTAGGTGTCCTGATTTAGGTTTAAGGTTAAAAAAAAGAGTATGGAAGGGATGAATATTCTGTTGGTTATTGTCTTTATCATCGGATATGCGATGATAGTATTTGAAACAAAAGTCAAGGTTAATAAGGCGGCCATATCTTTGCTGATGTGCGGAGTGATGTGGGGCATCTATAAGTTGGCCAGCGGATTACCATCCGAAATATTATCTTCACAAGCCTTGGAGCACCTTGGCGCTTCATGCGAAATATTGATATTTCTTATCGGTGCAATCACTATTGTTACCCATATTGACGAACACGACGGTTTCTATGCTTTGACCAAGATGGTGGGAACGCAGAACAAGGTGAAACTATTGTGGTTTGTGGGAGTGGCCACTTTCTTTATGTCGTCCGTGCTTGACAATATGACCACCACTATCGTAATGGTCATGTTGCTCAGCCGTCTTATTTACAATCGCAGGGATTTGTGTTTGTTCGCTTCGGTGGTGGTTATTGCGGCCAACAGCGGTGGTGCATGGTCGCCCATCGGAGATGTCACTACCATTATGCTTTGGATGAACGGTAATGTCACAACGGGTCCGCTTATCAAGATGCTTCTGTTGCCTTGTTTGGTGTCAATGTTGTTGCCTTTGATTCTGGTGGCACGCCGATTCAAGACCGATAAGGTGCTGGAAAAACCGGAGGTTGAGGCGGAAGAGGATCCGCAGATCAGAGTCAGTCGCCGATTCAGTAACTTTGTCTTGATATTGGGAGTCCTCGGATTGTTGTCGGTACCCATCCTGAAAGAGGTTGCCAATATGCCTCCCTATCTGAGTGTTATGTTGGCATTGGGAGTGTTGTGGTTTGTGACGGATGTCTGCTACAACAGATATAAAAGATTGGATGAGAAATATGAATATCGTGTCAGCCGCACATTGCGTCATATAGATATGCCCACGATACTCTTTTTTTTCGGTATTCTTATGGCTGTGGGAGTATTGGAGAGTTCGGGAGTGTTGGGCAGGTTTGCAGCATCGCTTGATTCGGTGATAGATAATGTATATGTTGTCAGTGGAATCATAGGCGCTCTGTCGTCAGTGGTGGACAATGTGCCTTTGGTGGCTGCATGTATGGGTATGTATCCTATTCCCGAGCTGGCAGAAGTGGCGGCAACTGCAAATGCGGCCCATATGATGAACTATGTGCAGGACGGATTGTTCTGGCAATTGATAAGTTATTGTGCAGGAGTGGGCGGAAGTATGCTCATCATCGGTTCTGCTGCGGGCGTGGTCGCTATGGGGTTGCAGAAAATCAGTTTCGGCTGGTATCTGAAAAATGTGACATTCTATGCAATGCTGGGCTATTTAGCCGGCATTCTTGTCCTCTGGTTACAAAACCTCATTTTTTAAACATTTTTAAACAATAAATAGTTTTGTGGGGCGAAAGACTGATGTTGCTACGTCCCGCAGTCCCCATGCTCCTATTAGCTTCTGATGAAGAAAAAATGGTTTTGTGGGGCGAAAGACTGATGTTGCTACTTCCCACAGTTCCCATGCTCTCGTTAGCTTCTGATGAAGAAAATAGTTCGTGGGGTGGAATACTGATGTTGCTGCTTTCCGCAGTCCCCATGCCCCCGTCAGTTCCTGATGAAGAAAATAGTTTTGTGGGGAGGAATGTTGATGTTGCTGCTTTCCGCAGTTCCCATGCTCCTATTAGCTCCTGATGAGGAAAATAGTTCGTGGGGTGGAATACTGATGTCGCTACTTTCCGCAGTTCCCACACCCCTCGTTAACCCCTAATGAAAAAAAATGTTTAAAAAAGTCGGGGATGAGCAGAAAAGACTGTTTTTTTGTGGCGAATAAGGAATAAAATCCTAACTTTGCGATTTACAAGAAACGGTTTAATATGAAAGAGTTTAAGAGATATTTGATTACTTCGGCACTCCCGTATGCCAATGGTCCCGTTCATATCGGTCACTTGGCAGGAGTATACGTGCCGGCCGACATCTATGTAAGATATTTGCGTCTGCGTGGTAAAGACGTGGTTTGGGTTTGTGGCTCCGACGAGCACGGTGTACCCATCACAATCAAGGCGCGCAACGAGGGTGTGTCGCCCCAAGATATCGTGGACAAGTATCACAACATTATCAAGGAGTCTTTTGCGGGCTTGGGAATTTCGTTCGACATCTACTCGCGAACAACCTCTCCCACGCACTACAAAACCGCTTCGGACTTCTTCCGTACGCTTTATGAGAAGGGCGAATTCATCGAACAGACATCGCAGCAATACTATGACGAGGAGGCAAAAACCTTCCTCGCAGACCGCTATATAATGGGTACATGCCCGCACTGCCAGAACGATCGCGCATATGGCGACCAGTGCGAGAAGTGTGGAAGCACGCTCAGCCCCACCGAACTGCTCAATCCGCGCAGTATGATTTCGGGATCGCAGCCCGTCATGAAGGAGACAAAACACTGGTATCTGCCGCTGGATAAGCACGAGCCGTTCCTGAGAGAGTGGATATTGGAGAACCACAAGGAGTGGAAACAGAATGTGTATGGTCAGTGCAAGAGCTGGCTTGATTCGGGTTTGCAGCCGCGTGCAGTGAGCCGCGATTTGAGCTGGGGTATCCCTGTTCCCGTAGAGGGCGCAGAGGGTAAGGTGCTGTATGTATGGTTCGATGCGCCTATCGGCTACATCTCTGCAACAAAAGACCTTACGCCCGACTGGGAGAAATATTGGAAAGACGAGGAGACCAAGATGGTGCATTTCATCGGTAAGGACAATATCGTATTCCACTGCATCGTCTTCCCGGCCATGTTGAAGGCTCACGGTGGTTACATCCTGCCCGAGAACGTACCCGCAAACGAGTTCCTGAACCTGGAAAACGACAAAATATCTACGTCGCAGAACTGGGCCGTTTGGCTGAACGAGTATTTGGAGGAGATGCCCGGCAAGGAGGACGTATTGAGATATGTGCTTTGTGCCAATGCTCCCGAGACCAAGGATAACGACTTCACCTGGAAAGATTATCAGGCGCGCAACAACAACGAGTTGGTGGCAGTGTTGGGTAACTTCGTGAACCGTGCTTTGGTGCTTACCAACAAGTACTACGAAGGTGTGGTGCCCGAGTGTGGCGAATTGACCGACTTCGATAAAGAGATTCTGGCCGAACTTCCCGCACTGAAAAAAGAACTCGAAAACAATATTGAAACATATCACTTCCGTGAGGCACTGAAAGATGCTATGAACATTGCCCGTCTGGGTAATAAGTATCTGGCCGATACGGAGCCGTGGAAGGTGGTAAAGACCGATCCCGAGAGAGTGAAGACCATCATGAATGTGGCGTTGCAGATTACTGCCAATGTCGCTATTGCAATAGAACCGTTCATGCCGTTCAG
Organism: Tidjanibacter sp.; assembly: GCA_017935385.1. GTDB lineage: Bacteria > Bacteroidota > Bacteroidia > Bacteroidales > Rikenellaceae > Tidjanibacter. Next base: position 8,242 of record JAGBHS010000070.1, on the reverse strand, counting down.
CGCGGAGAAGTTGTTGAAGATGCTGGATTGCGGTAAGTTGGAGTGGGAGAAACTCGGCGAGCAGGATATCATCAAGGCAGGTCACAAACTCGGTAAGGCCGAACTGCTGTTCGAGAAGATTGAGGATTCGGTTATTGAGGCGCAGTTGAAGAAATTGGAGGACGCAAAAGCCGCCAAGTTGGCTGCCGCAGCGGTGGTCGAGCCCCAGAAAGAGACAGTAAGTTTCGACGATTTCCAGAAGATGGATATCAGAGTGTCAACCATATTGGCTGCCGAGAAAGTTGCCAAAACCAAGAAACTGCTTAAACTGACCGTTGATACGGGTATTGACAAGAGAGAGATTGTTTCGGGTATTGCCGAGCATTACTCGCCCGAAGAGTTGGTTGGAAAGCAGGTGTTGGTGCTGGTAAATCTGGCTCCGAGAGAGTTGAAAGGAATCGAGTCGAGAGGAATGATTCTCATGGCCGAGGACGCAACGGGTAAATTGGTGCTGTTGTCGCCGGCCGACAAAGTTAAGAGTGGCTCGCAGGTGGGTTAGTGTTTGAGTTGCCGACACGGAGACCCGATGAGGTGGTCGAGCAGAGGAATGTCGGTAAGTAAAAAGGTTAATAAAACAAAAACATAAAAAAGAATAAAACTATGAGTGAGATTAATTGGGGCCAACTCGGTTTTGGCTATGTTAAGACCAACTGCAACGCACGTTGCGAATTCCATGACGGCAAATGGGGTGAGGTTACCCTTACCACCGATGAAACTATTCCGATGCACATTGCTGCTACCTGTCTGCACTATGGTCAGGAGGCTTTCGAGGGCTTGAAAGTCTTTCGTGGTGTTGACGGAAAGGCTCGTTTCTTCCGCATCGAGGAGAACGCAAGACGTATGATCAATTCGGCAGCATACCTGAAAATGGAGGCACCGTCGGAGGAGTTGTTCATCAAGGCCTGCGAGGAGGCTGTTAAGGCAAATGCGGAGTTCCTGCCTCCCTATGGAACAGGTGCATCGTTGTATGTAAGACCTCTGTTGTTGGGTATCACCGCAGAGGTGGGTGTGAAGGCATCGAAAGACTATTTGTTCGTTGTGTTCGTAACCCCCGTAGGTCCCTACTTCAAGAACGGTTTTGCTCCTATTGATGTTGTCATCGAACGCGATCATGACCGTGCTGCACCCCGCGGAACAGGTCACACCAAGGTGGGTGGTAACTATGCAGCCAGCATCAATGCAGGTGCAGCTGCTCACGAAAAAGGCTATGCAAACGAACTCTATCTGGATGCGGCAGAGCAGAAATATGTGGATGAGTTTGGTGCTGCCAACTTCTTCGGTATCAAAGACGGCAAGTATGTGACTCCCAATTCACGTACCGTATTGCCTTCAATTACAAATAAGAGCTTGCGTACGTTGGCTCAGGATTTGGGCCTGGTTGTTGAGGATCGCCCGATTCCTTATGAGGAGATCAAGACCTTTGAGGAGACCGGTGCTTGCGGTACCGCAGCTGTTATTTCTCCCGTGGGTAATATCTATGATCCCAAGTATGACGTGACGTTCCACTACGATGCTCCGGGTAAGGTCAGTACACAGCTCTTTACCATGTTGCAGGATATTCAGTACGGACGTATTGAGGATAAACACGGTTGGACCAGAGAGATTGATATTTAATCTCAGGTTTGTGTGAGAGGTAAGAACGGTGTAAACTGCGAGGTTTGCACCGTTTTTTTATAGAGGGAAGGGAGTATTGCAAGAAAATTTGGAGTATTTTTGTTTCATGAGTTGTTTCTTTAACGGGTGATTGATTGGTAAAACGGATGTCACTTGTTTGAAGTGCAGTCGGGTTGCGGGGAAGGCGTCGGTAGCGGTAAGGAGTTGCTATTGAGGAGTTGCCGCAGGAATTGTTTGAAGGGCAGTCGGGTAGCGGGAAAGACGTCGGTAGCGATAAGGCGTTGCTATTGAGGAGTTGCCGCAGGAATTGTTTGAAGGGCAGTCGGGTAGCGAGAAAGGCGTCGGTAGCGGTAAGGAATTGCTATTGAGGAGTTTCCGCAGGAATTGTTTGAAGGGCAGTCGGGTAGCGGGGAAGGCGTCGGTAGCGATAAGGAGTTGCTATTGAGGAGTTGCCGCAGGAATTGTTTGAAGGGCAGTTGTGTAGCGAGAAAGGCGTCGGTAGCGATAAGGAGTTGATTAGCACCAACATACTAACAATGAATAAAAATGTTTAAGAGTTTGGAGATTGGGGATAGGGCGAAGTTGGAGAGGTATTATTTCGTCAATAGGTGCAGGAGTTGCGACAATACGTTTGCAAATATCTTCTGCTGGCGCGATATGTTCAGTACGCAGTGGGCTGAGATAGAGGGCTTTTTGGTGGTACGATTCGTGTTCAGGAGTGACGGCCGGTTGTATTATATGATGCCGTTGGGAGAGAATCCGGATGCAGACTTCACGCCCATCCTGCCCCGACTTGCGGAGGATGCCGCGCGCGAGGGTGATGTGTTGCGCCTGACGGGTCTGACGGCGCGCGGCGAAGAACTGCTGCGTCGATGTGGTGCAGAGAGGTATGCTGTTGATACGGATCGCGACGATCAGGATTATATATATCGTGCCGAGGATCTGCGCTATCTGAAAGGAGAGAAATATGCCGCCAAGAGGAATCATATAAATAAGTTTGTGTCGAAGTACGACTATGAGTTTCGTGCGCTGACGGCGGAACACTATGAGGAGTGTATGCGCCTGGTGAAGGAGTGGTGTCGCCGTAGGGGCGGCTGTTCGGAGGAGATGGATGCCGAATTTGCAGCCATGCGCATAGCGTTTGAGAATTTTGAACAACTCGGACTCATGGGAGGAACGTTGTGGGTGGACGGCAAGATAGTGGCTTTCACATACGGTTCGGCGGTGAGTGAGGAGGTATTTTGCACCCATGTGGAGAAGGCCGATACGAGCTATGATGGAGCCTTTGCTATGATTAATCAGCAGATGGCACTGCATCTGCCCGATAAGTTTATGTATATCAATCGTGAGGAGGATATGGGTATTGCCGGACTGCGCAAAGCTAAAATGTCGTATCATCCGGTGGAGCTGTGCGAGAACGGGTGCGCCCTTCGTCTTGATAAGGATTTGATTGAGGTCAAGGAGTTATGGAAAGAGTGTTTTGGCGATGAGGATGAGTTTATTGATCGTTTTCTGGTGAGATTTTATTCGCCACAGACAACGTTTCTGCATCGTGAGGAGGAACGTGTGGTGGCCATGTTGCACGTTGTGGCGTTCACATCTGCTTTTGGGCGTACGGGATATGTCTATGCCGTTGCCACAGATAAGGAGTATCGTCGCAGAGGCCTTGCAGCGGAGTTGCTGCGGGAGGCCGAGGAGTGGTGTCGCGCAAATGGTTTCGATGCCCTGATGCTCATTCCGCAGAATGATTCGTTGGTGAGGTATTATGCGGGTCTGGGCTTTGAGGATGTGGCGTTGCGTGTGAGGTTTGAAGGTGGATTTGATTTCGGTACGGGTGTTCCCGAGAAAGATCTCGCCATGGTGATGGCGCTGACCGAACGTGCCGATTTCGTACTTGGCGGTTACACACATGATGATGTGGCAATGCTTGTGCAAGAGCCTGCTGTTGAGTTGATTGGGGAATCTGTCCAGGAGGGTATTTCGGCACCACACAACGGTTGTGGTAATCCGTCGGATGTTTTTGTTGTGGATACCGGACAGGGTCAGAATGGCTTCCTGAAGAAAGGTACAAAAGACGATGATGTGCTGATACTCACCCCGATATATTAATCATGTCGCTTTCGTCACAGATCGGGAAAGAAAATGTAGCAGATAAAAAACCGCCGTTTCTTATGTTGATGGAGAAACGGCGGTTTTTCTTGACCTCTATTATTTGTAAACTTTTCTTGGCTATTTTTTTTGACTCACTTACTTTCGTACCGTTTCTCACTCCCGACGGATCATAGTGGCTAAGTCCTGCCGTTTGGATTGGGAAACTCTTTTATTTTTTTAGAGCAGTGTGGAGAGTTTCTCGTAGTAGCGTTTTGTTACGGGAATCTTTTTTGCTTCGGCAGTGTCAAGTTCGGCAAAAATTATTCCCTCCTTGTCCTTGCGCAATACCTTCACATGGGCGGAGTTGATGTAGAATGAACGGTGACAACGTACCAAACCGTTATACTGACAAAGCTCCTCTATATTCTTCATTGAGTTGCGCAACAGATAGTTTTTCATCTTGCCGGCATCGGTGTAGTGTATGCGCACATAGTTCTCTTCGGCCTCTATGTAGAGTATGGCCGATGCAGCCACCACGAATTTCAGATTCTGCTTCTCGTCATAGAAGCGTACGCGGTTGTTCTCGGCATCGTTTGCAGCGGCCTTATTCATTACCTGTGCCGAGGTCAGCAACATCAGTGTAAATATAATGTACGGGAAAAACAGAATGGCGGTAGTGTAGCCCACCGTTGTGAGCAGCACATCGAGAAAGAGATATTGTTTGTGGAAAATGAGCCAACAATAGAGAGTCATGAAGTTGGACATAACCACAATCTCCAACAGACACCAGAACAGATACCAACCCCAACCGAGTCGCATTTTGTTTCTCAAACCATAAAGTGACATTCGTGACGCCACCATGATGACAAGAATAATACAGATGAGCATGGTGAGGTTGAATGCATAGCGGTCGTTGGCCGTATTCAGCAGAATATTCAGCTCAAACGGACGGTAGAGCAATGCAAAACAGAATGCAAAGGCCGGAATACCCAGAAAATGAAGTATTTGAGCCTTGAAAGTCAGAAATATTTTCGGAAATTCTTTCATTTTTCACCTCCTTGTTATTAGTCCCTTTTTATGTGGGACGAAATTACAAAAAATATTTTTTAATCCCAAATATCGGAGTTTAATCCCAAAATCTGCCTCTTAATCACTTCTGAGAGGGATAAAGTCACACTTTTTTGCAGGAGCCTCATGATGGTGATATTTTTGCTCTCGTCAGAGGCCCCGAAGATGGGGCGGCGAGAAAGACCCTCGGACAACAAAAAGTTATTAGAAGAAGTAAAATTAAAGAAAAAACAGGAATTATCATGACGACTAAGGTTATTGCTTTTGGTGATTCCATAATGAAAGGAATCGTTATTGATACGGCAAAAAGCATTGCCGATACGGTGAAATATATGGTTTCGATGGATAGTTTTTCGGAACAATGCCGTCGCAGATTGAATATAGAGGTTACGAATCTGGGTAAATTCGGCAGTACCGTGAAACATGGTATGGCTTCGGTTGACAGATATATGGATTTTGTTGCCAAGGCCGATTACACGTTGTTGGAGTATGGCGGTAACGATTGTGACTTCCGTTGGGAAGAGATTGGAGAGAATCCCGAAGGACAGCATAGTCCGAAAATATCGCTGACCGAGTTCATTGCCCAATATGATGCAATGTTGGCAAAGATACAGCAGGCCGGCTCCCGACCGGTCCTGTTGTCATTGCCTCCGTTGGCTTCGGACAAATATTTCAACAGTTTTACGCGCAAATTGAGTGAGCAGAACCGACAGAATATCCTTGATTGGCTGGGAGGTTCGGTGGATGCCATCAACAATTGGCACGAGATGTATAACTTGGAGATATTCAAATTGGCGGCGGTTCGCAGGGTGCCGATCATTGATATTACCTCGGCTTTCCTCAACAAGCGCGACTTCAAGGAGTATCTGTGCGACGACGGAATACATCCCAATGAACGTGGTCATCATCTGATTGCCGATGTGGTGTGTGATTATTTCATGAAGAACATCGACAAAATCAATGCGGTGACGGGGCTGCGCACACAGACCGCATAATACCGACGAGAAAGGATAAAGAGCAAGTATACATTGATTTAAAATATTAAAGTACGGGAATCGTATTTTTTGAGTTTGATAAAATAGGAGAATATTGGTTTAATTGACGATTAATTAGATTGTTACGATTGGACGGAGAGCGTAGGATTGCCGCCTGATGGCGGGTTGGCTGTCGTAGTAATTTTAATAAAATCGACAAGGCGGAGGAAGATTTGTGAGTAACTTTCGACCACTTTGTAAAAAATTAAAACCTAAGCAAATATGACATCACACAACATTATTCAACTTTACGAGAACAATTTCAAGAAATGTTCTGACGAGATAGCATTGACCGACTATTTCACCAAGAAGAATTATTCATACGGTGAGATGGCCACCGAGATCGAACGCCTGCACATCTTTATGGCCGATTGTGGCGTGAAGAAGGGCGACAAGGTTGCACTTATCGGAAAGAACAACGCGCAGTTCGTTATCACCTACATCGCAGTGGTGACTTATGGTGCTGTTATCGTTCCCATCCTTTCGGACTTCAACCCCAACGATGCTGTCAATATCATCAACCACTCTGATTCGGTATTGCTTTTTGCCGACCAGAAAATCTGGGAGTCATTTGCCGATGCTGAATTCGAGCAGTTGCAGGGTGCTATTGAGCTGGATACCCGCGTATTGTTGAAAGATTTCACTGCTGACAACAAGATTACCGCCGCGTTGGAGGGTATGGACGCTAAATTTGCAGAACGTCACCCTAACGGTTTCGATTCAAGCAAGATCAAGTATGCCGATGTGGATATGGATGACGTTATGATTATCAGCTACACCTCGGGAACTACAGGTTTGAGCAAGGGTGTTATGCTGACAGTGGGTAACATCACCGGAAACGTTCAGTTCGCATTGGGCAAAAAGTTCCATGTTTACCGTTCACGCGTATTGGCTCTGTTGCCTTTGGCTCATGCTTATGGTTGTGCATTTGATATGCTGACCCCGCTGGCTATCGGTTCACATATCACCTTGTTGGGTCGAACCCCGTCGCCCAAGATTCTGATTCAGGCAATGAAAGAGGTTAAACCCCACCTCATCTGCACCGTACCTTTGGTAATGGAGAAGATTGTTCGCAATCAGGTTATGCCCAAATTGCAGAAACAGCCGCTGAAAACGCTGGTTAAGATTCCGTTGCTGAACAAGGTTATATATAATAAGGTGAAAAAGACCATGGTGGAGGCATTTGGCGGTTGCATTACCGAGGTTAATATGGGTGGTGCTGCTCTGAATCCCGACGTGGAGAAATTCTTGTTGAAGATCAAGTTCCCCGCAACTGTGGGCTATGGTATGACCGAGTGCGGTCCGCTTATCAGTTACGAGAGATGGCAGAGATATAAACCCGCATCGTGTGGAAAGATCCTGCCCGGCATGGAGGTTAAGATTGTTCCTACGGATGGTTCCAACGGCAAGACCGGAGAGGTTTGTGTTCGTGGTATGAACGTGATGAAAGGATACTACAAGAACCCCAAAGCAACCGAAGAGGCTATCGACAGCGAGGGTTGGTTGCATACGGGCGATATAGGATTTGCTGATCCCGACGGTACCATTTCGTTGAGAGGTCGTTGCAAGAGTATGATTCTGTCGAGCAACGGTCAGAATATCTATCCTGAGGAGATTGAGGCGAAACTCAATGTGTTGGAGTGCGTATTGGAGAGCCTCGTTTTGGAAGATAATGGTCGTTTGGTGGCGTATGTGGTACCCGACTACGATATGGCCAAGAATAATGGTTGGGATATCGATGCAATCAAAGAGATCATGAAGAATAATTTGAATATACTTAACAGTTTAGTTGCCCCGTATGAGCAGGTTTCAGATGTTAAGATATGTGAGGAGGAGTTTGTAAAGACCCCGAAACGCAGTATCAGAAGATATCTCTATCCTGCAAATGCGAAGGTTATAGCATAGGTTTTGATTCGATGTTAAGTTAAGTGGCGGCCCCAGGTGAAAACCCCGGGCCGTCTTTTTTTGTGTCTGCATTTGGCGTTGTGGAATGTGACGAAGGTGAAGAATAAAAAGTCCGTTGTATGATAAAATATGGCTCATGCGGGTGATGGCGAGAAGATTTTCTTATATTTGTAAAGTTAATGCCAAAAAAGGATAGGTTATGAAAAAAGGTAGTTTGATTGAGGTCGCAAGATTGTTGATGGTTGCATTGACGGTTTGTGCGGCTAGTGTAGAGCTGAGTGCGCAGAACAATCCCCAGGAGGGAACGTTGGATACCTTGATAGGTATAGATAACGTGGTGGTTACGGCAACCAAGGTGTCGGTGAATAGAAATACGGTGGCATCGTCGGTGTCGGTGGTGTCGCGCGATAAGATTGAGAATTCGAGCGAGTCGGCTCTGTTGCCGGTGTTGTCGCACAGGATTCCCGGATTGTTTGTTACGGAACGAGGTA
>JAGBHS010000069.1 GCA_017935385.1 Tidjanibacter sp. | reverse complement strand
TAAACATCTATACCCATCGTACTGTTTATGCTGTTGAAACTTTTGGCTTTTCTTGTTTCTGAGGCTTCTATGCCACTGCCATCTATGCGTTTGTTTATTCTTCCGTTGCCTATTCTGATGACATCTCCTTCGTTATATGAAACTCCATCGATTTTGAGGCGGTTACCGTATACCTTGATGGTTTTGCCGTTAATCTTAAGTTCGTCCGGATTGTTGGCATTCGCGCTGAGGATTGTTGCTGTCAGCAGCAGGGGTAATAAATATAATTTTTTCATATTGTTTTGTTTTTAGTTATTGTCCTTATTTCGCTTTCTACTTATATGACGAACAACTCCCCATAAATATAACATTTTTAAACAAAAAAATCTGTGGTGCGAAATATTGACGTTGCTACTTCCCGCAATCCCAAGCATCACTCAGTTATTTTTTAAACAAAAAATTCTGTGGTGCGAAATATTGACGTTGCTACTTCCCGCAATTTCGAGCACCCCGCAACTCTTTTATGAAACAAAAAAATTATACTGCGAAATACTGACGTTGCTACTTCCCGCAGCCTCCAAACACCCGATTGACTTTTATGTGAAAAAAATTAATCAAGCTGCGATTCCTCAAAGAATCTCCACAGATTGTCGTCTGTCGGAACGGGAGCAGTGACACATATAGGCTCCTTGCGAACGGGGTGGACAAACTCCAACGAACGTGAGTGAAGCGAAATACCTCCGTTTTTGTTCGAACGTTTTGCTCCGTATTTCAAATCTCCCTTAATGGGACTGCCCACTTTGGAGAGTTGACATCTTATCTGGTGATGGCGACCTGTGATGAGCTCCACCTCTATTAATTTATAGTTTGTGCTGCCACCTAACAGGCGGTAGTGTAATTCGGCTCTTTTTGCATCGCCTTTGGGTTGGGTGTAGGCATGGGCACGGTTTGTCTTGCCGTCGCGTGTGATGTAGTGAACGAGAGTGCCTTCCGTTTCGGGCATCATCTCTTCGGTTATGGCCCAATATGTTTTTTTGATTTGGCGTTGTTTTATCATTTCGTTCAGTCGCACAAGGGCCTTGCTCGTCTTGGCAAACAGCACTGCACCGCTTACGGGACGATCAATACGATGAACAACACCCAGAAAGACATCTCCCGGTTTGTTGTCGCGTATCTTGATAAATGTTTTTATGTCATCTTCCAGCGCACTGTTGCCGTCGGGGTCGGTCTGTACCAACTCACCACACTTTTTGTTCACAACCAGCAGATGGTTGTCTTCATATAGAATCGATTCGGGATTAAACATTTTTCTTTTTACTCTTCTGTCGGGTTAAATTTGAATGTGAAGGGTAGGAGTGCAGAGGCTCCGTTCACTACGGTGGCCGTAGTTTCCGAACACATTGCTATCTTTATTTCTCGTTTTTGCCTTGTTTCTGTGTCTGCCAGCACCTGGCGGCATACGCCGCACGGGCAACACTCGTTTTCCCCATCCGAAGAAATTACTGCCAACATTACGATCGGGTCATGAGGCATATGGGTGTTGTGGTGAGTCAGCAGATTGTGTTCGGCACATATGCTTGCCGGAAACGACGAACTCTCCTGATTGCTGGCCGTGATTATGCTACCGCTTTCAAGACGTGCGGCTACTCCCACCCTGAATCCCGAATAGGGCGAGTAGGATGTGTTGCGCGCGTCTCGTGCCGCCTCAATCACTTCGGACAGGCCGTCGGGAAGTGGCTCGTCGAGTCGGTATTGTTTGTAACTGATATGTAAAATATTCTCTTTCATTCTTTTCTGTTACTCTGCTCTCGGCAACAGTTCAAAACGAACGTTCACCGAGTAGGAGAATTTCAGTTTTTTGAATTCTATACCACTGCTTTGATCGGCACTCTCTTCGGTCACCATGTCGAATTTTGTCGCGCGGGTCATCATCAGACCGTTGTAATTAACGCTGCCACCCATGTAGTTGTTATCCGTAATGAGGAATGCCGAACCGGCCTTCTGGTCAATCGCCTCGGCCAATGTGTCGGCCATTTTGCGGGCATTCTGCATGGCTTCCACGCGCAGTTGTTCTTTCACCGCCTCCATATCAGAGCAGGTCGATTTGATAACCTGGGTGTCGGCAATGTCGAGTTGTGCCAGAGTCTCAAACACTTTACTTACCTGATCTGCATTGTTCAGTTTCAACTGATATGTTTTGGTGGTCTGCACCGTACGTTTTCGGAGAATGTAGGTTTGCAGATCGCTTGACATGTCGCTGACGGTAAGATTGTTTTCCACATCAATGCCGATTCTTTTCAGTGCGGCTATCATTTTGCGTTCTTGTGCGACAACACTCTCCTTGGCTTTCGATTTTTCTTGGTCAATGGTTATTGAAAGGTATATCTCGTCGGGAACGACCTCTTTCTCGGCCTTGCCCGTTACTTCAATGTAGCTTTCATATTTGCTTGTGTTCTGTGCCGTAAGAGTCAATGCTGCCATCGTGAGCATTAGCATCGTCATAAAAAATCTTTTCATAAAGCCTCCTTCTTTTACTTCTCTTTTACGATTAATTTTTTGTTTGCTTTTGCCTTGTAGGTTTTGCCTTCCTGCAACTGTATTGTTCCGCGTGTCGTGGAGAACAGCGGGTCTATGTAGTGACGCAAGTATGATGCCCTTGTGCGATGCCCTTCGGGGCGGGGAGTCAGATAGTATAATTCCAACTCCATGCAAAAGTTTCCGTTTTCATCTTTTGCAGCCTCGCCAATAATCGTATCTGGCCAGACCATGTCGCCTTTCTTAACCCTTAATGATTCGTATGCCACTCCGGCATATCGGCTTGCTGTACCGTCTGCATGTATCACCTCTACATACTCTCCGATTTGGCTCACAACACCCTTGCGTACCGCATAAACATCACCGTTTCCATTCTGCCACGAGAACTGCCAACAGGTAAACCCTACAAGATTGTCCTCATGATAATGATGAGCTGCAATGGCCGATTGTTGCATGGCGGTGGCCGAAATTCTTTTTGCGTAGGGCAGACGGTAGACAAACTCCTTTTGAGGAGCCTCACCAATGGGTTGCCTGATCTCTTGCGCATCACATATTGTAGGCGCACCCAATGACAAAACAAGGAGCAGTATCGTGGTGAAGAGGATCATCTTCTTGAAAGTTTTATCACATTCTCCACATGTTGCGTATGGGGGAACATGTCCACCGGCTGAACGGCATCCACCTTGTAGTCGGCATCCAGCAGGGCAATGTCACGAGCCTGTGTGGCGGGATTACAACTTACATATACGATGCGACGGGGTGCGGCACGCAGAATGGTCTCAATGACATCTTCGTGAACGCCTGCACGCGGCGGGTCCAGAATGATGACATCGGGTCTGCCGTTAGCCTCGATGAATGCGTCATTCATCACATCCTTCATATCACCCGCATAGAATACCGTGTTTTCTATTCCGTTCAGTTCCGAATTGTGTTTTGCATCCTCAATGGCTTCGGGAACGTACTCCACACCCACAACCTTTTTGCTGTGTCGTGCTACAAAATTGGCTATCGTACCAGTTCCCGTATAGAGGTCATAAACCACCTCATCGCCTTTCAATTCGGCAAACTCGCGAGCCACTTTGTACAGTTCGTAGGCTTGTGCCGAGTTGGTCTGATAAAATGACTTGGGACCCACCTTGAAATTCAATCCCTCCATCTGTTCCATGATGTGATCCTTGCCACGCAACGGGAAGGCATCAAGGTCGGAGGTCGAGTCGTTTAACTTGTCGTTTATCATACACATCAAAGAGGTTATCTCGGGGAATTGTTCAGTTAATGCATAGGCGAGTTTGTCAATGCGTTCCGTGTCGTTGCATGAGACTACCAGAATCACCATCACCTCTCCTGTGGAGGCTGTGCGGATAATGATGTTACGCATGAAACCGGTGTGTTCTCTGATGTTGTAGAACTCATATCCGTTTTCAATGCAGAACTCTCTTACGAACAGGCGAATGCTGTTTGAGGGTTCGGGTTGCAGATAACAATTCTCAATGTCAAGAATCTTGTCGAATTTCTCGGGAATGTGGAAACCGAGAGCCGGTCTGTCGGCTATTTCGTCACCACGAGCAATCTCTTCGTATGTCTTCCAACGTTTAGGTGCAAATGTATATTCAAGTTTGTTGCGGTAGAAGCGGGTCTTATCTGAGCCGAGAGTGGGCATTATTTCGGGCAGATCCACTTTACCTATGCGGGTCAACTGATCCTCCACCTGCTGGCGTTTGAATTTCAACTGCTCCGAGTAGGGCAGATTCTGCCATTTGCATCCGCCGCACACTCCGAAATGTTCGCAGAACGGTTCCTCCCTAACGGGAGATTTCTTTACGTAATTCACTACGTAACCCTCCATATAGCGACGACGTTTGACTCTTATCTGAACGTCAACAACATCGCCCGGAACAGTCATCGGTACGAATACCACCATATCGTTATATCTTCCGACCGATTTGCCTTCGGCGGCCGGTGCCGTTATCTCCAAACCCTCAATGAAGGGGTAATTTCCTTTTTTTCTCACAGTTTGATGCTATGTTTGTATTTCGGCTATAAAGGTAGTCAGAATCCGCCAAATGTCAAAAAAACTATGTATATTTGTCGGGATAAACAAAATAGTATATAGCGATGATAAATGTAGCTCGATTTGTGTTCAATCCTTTCAAGGAGAATACATATGTGGTTTGGGATCAGACGCAGGAGTGCGTGATTATCGACCCGGGAAATAATTTTGATCAGGAGAACGAATCTCTTGTCAATTTCATAAATAACAAGGGCTTGAAACCTGTTGCGATGCTTGCTACGCATGGCCATTATGATCATGTTTGCGGTGTTGGTTTTCTGAAAAAAACATTCGGAATTCCGTTCGGTATGAGTGGCAACGATCAGGATGTTTTCTCAACCGCTGCTTTTGACGGTGCCCGTTATCGTTTCAAATTCAAGAACGAGAGTTATGAACTCGATTTCTCGAATCAATCTACATTCAGATTCGGAAACACCGAGTTTCAGATAATTCCCACTCCGGGTCATACGGTAGGACATGTCTGCTATTTTGATCCGGTGTCGAAGATAATGTTTACGGGTGACACGTTGTTTAAGGAGAGTATTGGCCGAACCGACTTGCGAGGTGGTGATTATGAGGCTATTATGGATAGCATTCTGACCAAGTTGTTGCCGTTGGGCGGTGATGTTGTGTTTTACAGCGGTCATGGACCCGAGAGTACTATCTCACATGAGGCCATGTACAATCCCTTCATTACGGAGGTGTTGCAGGGCGGTTTTAATGTGAATACCGAGGAGTAAAGTGCCATGCGAATAGATATTCTTACAGTCGTTCCGGAGTTGTTGGAGTCGCCGTTGAATCAGTCGATTCTCAAACGTGCCCGTAATGCGGGGCTTGTGGAGATTGTGGTGCATAATATCAGGGACTTTTCTACTGACAAACACCGCCGTGTGGACGATTATCCTTTTGGAGGTGAGGCGGGAATGGTGATGATGATAGAGCCGATTTACCGAGCAATAGAGCATTTGAAATCGCAACGTCACTATGATGAGATAATCTTCACCTCTCCCGATGGCGAACAATATTCGCAGGGCGAGGCAAACAGACTCTCTACGTTGGAGAATATAATTATTCTGTGCGGACATTATAAAGGAATAGATTATCGTATTCGCGAACATTTGATAACCAAAGAGATATCGGTGGGCGACTATGTGCTGACGGGTGGCGAATTGGCGGCTGCGATTATTACCGACAGTGTGGTGCGTCTGTTGCCCGGTGCGATAGGTGATGAGGAGTCGGCATTGACCGATTCGTTTCAGGACGGATTGCTGGCACCTCCTATTTATACACGTCCTGCCGAATTCAACGGTTGGCGCGTACCTGACGTGTTAATATCGGGTAATGAACGCCTGATTAACGAATGGAAAGAGGAGCAGGCATTGGAGAGAACAAAGATGTTGCGTCCCGATATTTTGGAGTAACAATCGTTGGGTCGCGAGAGATAAATAACGAAGGGGTAGAAATATGAAATATTATCTGATAGCAGGGGAGGCCTCGGGAGATTTGCATGGAGCAAATCTTATGAAAGGGTTGTTGGAGAGTGATCCGCAGGCGGAGTTCCGTTTCTGGGGCGGTGACCGCATGGCCGAAGTGGGTGGTAAGGAGAATCTGGACCGTCACTATAAGACTACTTCTTTTTTCGGATTAGTGGAGATTGTAAGGAACTTAAAGACCATATTTTCGCAACTCTCAGAATGTAAGCGAGATCTTGATGAGTTCAATCCCGATGTGTTGATTCTTATCGATTATCCGGGTTTCAATTTCCGCATGGCCAAGTATGCACATGGACGAGGATATAAGACCTTCTATTATATATCGCCCAAGGTGTGGGCATGGAAAGAATCGCGCGTAAAATCCATTAGAAAATATGTAACCCAGTTGTTTATTATATTCCCGTTTGAGATTGAGTATTTTTCGCGGCGTGGCATAAAGACCATATATGAAGGAAACCCTTCGGTGGATTCAATCCATGATCGTTTGGTGTCAATCCCGTCAGAGAGAGTGTTCAGAGAACAGCATGGGCTGGATGAAAGACCTATTATTGCACTTTTGGCAGGCAGTCGCAAGACGGAGATAAAGAACAATCTGCCTTTCATGGTGGAGTTGTCGAAACGTTATGAGGGGTATCAGTTTGTGGTTGCGGGAGTTAATTGGATAGATGTGGCTCTTTATGATAAGGAATTGACGGGTACGGGTGTACGATTCGTTACGGATGCGACCTATGAGTTGTTGAAATACTCGGTTGCGGCGGTTGTCACCTCCGGAACGGCCACATTGGAAACAGCACTGATCGGTACGCCACAGGTGGTTTGTTACAAGGCAGACGGCTTGTCGGTGGCCATAGGGCATTTGTTGGTGAAAATACGTTTTATCTCGCTGGTCAATATAGTGATGGATAGGGAAGTGGTGAAGGAACTGATTCAGTGGAATATGACTATGGAGAAGGCATCGGCGGAGCTGGATGCCATCTTGCCCGGCGGAAGTAAGCGAGAGAAGATGCTGGCCGATTATGTCGAGTTGTCGGAGAAAATGGGCGCACCGGGGGCTTCGAAACGTTTCGCAAAACGTATGGTGGATTTGTTAAAGTAGAAAGAGATGAAGATAATTTGCATAGGAAAGAATTACAAGGAGCATATCAAGGAGTTTGATGGAGGTGCGGTTCCCGAGGAGCCCATATTTTTCATGAAACCCGATAGTGCTTTGTTGCGTAATAACGAGCCGTTTTATGTGCCCGATTTCAGCGAGAGGGTGGATTACGAAACGGAAGTGGTGGTAAGAATCTGCAAGGTGGGTAAGTGCATAGACAGGAAGTTTGCTCACAGATATTACGATGCGGTCGGAGTGGGAATTGATTTTACGGCTCGCGACTTGCAACGTAAGGCTATGGCGGCCGGTCTGCCGTGGTTTGCCGCAAAGGGTTTTGACAGGGCGGCCACCATATCCACTGAGTTTTTGCCGT
>JAGBHS010000068.1 GCA_017935385.1 Tidjanibacter sp. | reverse complement strand
TTGAGTATTTTGGATATCATTCAAGTGGATTAATGTTTTACGATGAAGATGAATCAATGTCATCACTAAATATGCATTGGCCTATATGCACAATGGGTGCTAGTGCTAATGCAGGTCATGCTTGGGTTGTTGATGGCTATGATCTGTACCATAAAACTGCTGAGTATTACAACTATTATTTATATATCGAGAATCCGTTCAAAACAAGAGTTTTAGAGGAAAAAGTCTATATGCACTGTAATTGGGGTTGGGATGGAATAGGTTACATAGATAGTCCAACAGGTTTTTATTTGAGTGGTGCGTTTAAGGAATATACAAATAATGTTAAAATAATTCCTAATATCAGAGTTGTGCAACATTAAATAATTGATCGTATGAAAAACAGTAAAATTTATCTATTGGTATTGCTTGCTATCGGAGCGCTGTTTGCTTCGTGTGAAAGAAACTCCAACGTTCAAAATGACCCGGAAGAGGATATAGTTGCAGATTTTGTAAATTACTCTGTGGATATATCTGTTTTAGATGCTGAAACCAAAGCCAATTTGTTGGATCCGGAAACTGAGGGCAATATACTCAATCAGGAGATAACCATGGATTATGACGGGAAGATATATCCGATGGTTGTGGGGACGGAGAAGACTCAAAAGCACTTGCCTGCAGAATTTAGAGGCTTGGTATGGGAACTCAATCGCGAGGGTGCTTATATCTTGACGGCCGGTGAATTTCAAACCGGAGAAACGGTTAATGTTCCATTTGCAATCAATTGGGGTGATGGTTCCAGAACCGATTTTGTAGTGACCGCAGATGTGAAAAGAAAAGGGAATAAGTTTGACATTATTCGTTCGCTAACAGTGGATGGACAATCGGTAGATTATAAAGAGGGATACGACTGGAAAGTGACGATTTATAAATAGATTGAGATTGTTATCAGAGGTTTTAGAGAAAGAGTCTGATTGTGAAGCCGTTTTATCCTCTGTAAATCGAATATTTGAAATTGGCCGAATAATTAAGGTCGTGTAAAATGCCGCAACAGAAATGGGCTGTCCGATGTTGAAAACGGACAGCCCATTTTGATGGTTTTTGTGGTCTATTATCAGATTATCTCTTAGAAGCTGTTTGAATTTTATTTCGAGATTATTTGAGAGCAAATTTCGTGTAAATTTTCATTTGGGGTATGCAGGTAATAGTGGACTATTTCCAATTATCACAAATGAAAAGTTGCCGAAAAGAGCCTCAAAGAAGCCGAAACTATCTTTTGCAGCAACGGACAAACTCTTTCAATAAAATTCAAAACAGCTTCTTACTCTTGACAGCGATTATGCTCGATACGCGACGCTCGCCCTCATGGTCGAATTTCTTGTTTCGCGAGGGGAAGTTGATAACACCATCCTGCTTGCTCCACATAGTCGATGAACTACCTCCATCGAGGTTAATAGCATCGGTCAATCCAAGCCATTCGCACACCTTGGTCAGCTCGGCAATTGTCACACCCGAGGCGTTACCCTTTGAGCGGCCATCGACCACAACCAGATAGATATTTCCCTTGTGGTCGGTACCAATGGCGGTGCGGGGGTGGCGACGGATGTAGGTGTAGTAAGCACCGATATCTTTGCCGTGCGAAGCTTCGACAAGGGTCTTCTCATAACCCTCGTGGTCTACGCTCTTGCCTTCGTCAATAAGTACAGGACCCGATGCGAGGATATTGTCGTATTTGGCAGCGTAAGCACCCTCTTCGCCGGCCTTGCAGTGGTCAATAATGACCCTCTTCTTGGTTACGCAGACCACTCCGTCCACACGCTCCTTCTCAAAGTCGGCAGTGGTGGCTATCTGCTTGCCGTTGAGCTTAAGGAATGTCGAGGGAAGATCAATCTTCACATCCCAATAGCCGGCATTAGCTCCGAAGTCGGCACCATGAGCAGTGGCGGTCTTGGAGAGCGGTGTGAGCTTCTCGGGCAGCACGATCGAGGTGGTAAATCGCTTGGGAGAGTAGCAGATTACCGAGATGGTCTGTGGCGAATCGAAGAGAGTTACGCGCTCGATTGTGTAACCGCTTGCACCCTTGGGCAGGTTGAGGTTTTTGCGCGGAGCCGCTGCGAAGGTCTCGGCATCCGAATTCTGGGCAGCAACCGAGAGCGAAAATAGCAGAGTTGTTGCAAAGAAGAGTAGTTTTTTCATAGTATTGGTTGTGTTTTTAGATATTTACTCTCCAAAAGTACCTTTTTTATGGTAAACGACCAAATTTTTGATTAAATTTGCAGATGTGAACAACTAAAACCTCGTAATGTTATGAAAAAATTTCTTCTTTCGTTGCTGGTGCTTGCCATCTCGGCAGTGTCGGCATCAGCCCAAATTGTAAAGCCGTTGGAGCAACCCTCCGAGAAGGAGTTCCGCAAGGCGGTAAAGACAATCATGTACAAGACCAACGGTCACGACATCAATGATAAGCGTATGGAGGTGATGGAGACCACGCAGGCTGTGCTCAACCGCTTCCCCCATACCGAGTGGAACTCGTTTCTCAAGGAGAGCGATCCGTTGAAGGTGGCCGAACTTGAGCGTACGGGTGTTCCATACTTCTTGCGCCAGGCATTCAACAAGGTGCACAAGGAGGTGCGTACAACGAAGGTTAAGGATGGTAC
>JAGBHS010000067.1 GCA_017935385.1 Tidjanibacter sp. | reverse complement strand
CCCCACGCTAGGTCCCATAAAAGTGTTGTTCAGTTCGTAAATTCTTTATAATTTTGTTGTGTCGTGGGTATAGTGCCCTCGGCAAACATATTGAAAGTGTTTTCGCACTGTCTTAAATGGAAATGTGGAAGTTTTCAGAATGAAAGACATACGAACAGCACTCATTTCTTGTATATGTATGGGATATTGATGGCACAGATTATGTCCATCTATGCTCCACGCTATACAGGTGTGGGGCATTGCATCGTTTATTTTCATTCGGGTCTTTCCACAACCTCCATTTAGATAGACGTAATTCATCTCCACACTTTCTTTTTTAAATTATACTAACCCCGCATAGGAGGTGTTGCGGAAAGATAATTTTTCAATCATGAAAAAAGTTTTACTTTTTGTTGCAACCGTAATGTTGCTCGGCAGTGCTTCGGCACAAGATTTTCAGAAGGAGATTTTTGGTGTTCGTGCCGGCCTTAATCTCGCTAACATCAACACAAACCTTGATTTGTTTGCAAATTTTGAATCAAAACCAAGTTTCAATGTTGGTTTCAGCTACGAACGATTGATATTGAACGACAAGCCAATATATCTGGAAACCGGTTTATTGTATTCTAACAAAGGTTACAAATACACTGAGGTGGATTATGATGAGGTTTATGACACAAAGGCATCTCTCAGCTACTTGGAACTTCCTCTGATGGTAAACTATAAATTAAATATCGGCAATGGCATTTCTGTATACCCCAGTGCCGGTGTATATTATGCATTTGCTTTCGCAGGTAAAGAGAGAGAGGTTTTTAAAGAAGAAGATAGTGACGGCGATATCTATAAGGAGATTTACATCTCTGATTGCTTTGGTAAACATGGAATATTCAAACGTTCTGATTTCGGCTATCGTGTAAGCGCTTCTGCATCTTATAAAAAATATGTTTTAAGCGTGGGTTATGAGGGCAGTCTCTTGAATATCGCAAAAACCGAAGCAGATGATGAACTTAATGCGGAAATAAAAAATTCTAATCTTTTCATCTCATTAGGCTATAATTTCTAATATAATTTTTCTAATTTTATAGGGGAGGTGTATGACTCAAAAGCGAGCCTCCCCTTTTATTATTACCCACAAACAATGAAACGATTCTTAAGATTTTCCTTCGCTTTGTGCCTTATTGCGGCTCTCGTGAGTTGCGATAAATTCGACGACAGGCAAAGTAACGAAAAAATAACCATCAACGGCAAGACCTATAAAGTGCATAATATTTTTGGTTATTATGGCGGTTGGAATGATGATTATAATAGCGGCGATTTCACTCTGACTGTTGAGGAGGACAGGAACGAAGGCACATGGATTACTGACTACTTTTTCTATTTCCGTTCCCAAACTTGTCCGCAAGTCGGATATAATTTTGCCAAGTTGGCCTTAGAATTAGACCCACCGTACGATGGAGGAGATGATTTTTCGTATCGTGACGGTGATTTAATTATTCTCAGCCGAGATAAGAACGGCAGCGAAATGACACTTCATTTTGTTAATCTGGTTATGGCGCGTGGCTCGGAAACCTATGTATTTAATGGCAAAGCGACCGTACCGTTCGATTTTTATCCCGATTTATAATCAAAACACGCCATATATTATAAAACAATTTTTATCTGTTTTCTTTGCTCTCTCGCTTATAGCTCTTGTTGGTTGTGAAAGTGACAACGGAGCCGACTCTTTGGATTTCGAGGGTGAATGGGCATATGTGGGCGAATATGACAACGAAGATGGCTGGGACTACTATCCCGAGGAATCAAACTTCCATGCGGCAATCACGGACAACACGGTTGACATTTATGGAGCTTGGGATGACTATTACTTTCAGAATGGCTATTATCCTTCTTTCGGGTTTTATTTCAACTCATCAACTCACACAAAAACAACAAAGGGAAATCCTCGCAGGACTTCCCTTTGTTTATTTCAGGTCGGTATCACATTCTCATTTTTGCTGTTCCGATGTCTTCATTCTCTTCCAGGCCACAAACGCCATCAGTAATGTCATCACTCCGCCCAAGGCATAAGCCAGCACCCTGTTCTCCATATTCAACAACAGCGGCGACACAAAAACAAAACTCATACACACATACGTCATCACAAGAGCCGGAATCAGGGCAATCCAATAATTACGTCTGTTCCTGCCGAGATACAACGTAATCATCCACAAGGTAAATGCCGCAAGCAGCTGATTAATCCATGCAAAATAGCTCCATATCGTAGTGAACGGCAAGAAGAATATTATACAAAACGAAATGGCAAACAACGGCAGGCAGACATATAACCTTCTTCTTATCGACTTCTGCTCCACCCCGAGAAAATCGGCTAAAATAAGCCTTGCACTGCGAAATGCGGTATCTCCCGATGTAATGGCACAGGCCACAGCTCCAAACAAAACTATCACTGACAACACACCTCCCAGCGTCTCGACAGTTATTTCGCGAATCATCAGCGCCGCATTGCCTCCAAACTCGGCAATGGCCGCATTAAGACCTTCGGCTCCTCCCCAGAACGCCATACCTATCGCCGCCCAGACAAGTGCAATGATACTCTCCGAAATCATTGAACCGAAAAAGATGCTGCGACTCTGATTCTCATTAACCATGCAACGGGCAACAAGTGGCGACTGAGTAGCATGAAAGCCCGAAATGGCTCCACAAGCAATAGTGGTAAACAACATGGGTACTATCGGGAAATTCTGAGCATTGGCCTTCATGTTGACAAAACCGGTAAATTCGGGTATATCTTTCAGATAAGAACCGAATATCACCACCAACAGGCTGCAAGTCATAAACAACATCAGACCGCCGAAGAACGGATAAATCTTTCCGATAATCTTATCTATCGGCAACATGGTGGCTATGATGTAATAGATAAAAATAGCAGCCATTATTATCAGCAGAAACCACGAGAACGAGTTTCCCGCCGGAGTCAATACGGCCTCTACATCAAGCGTTGGAACAGATATACTCGTAGCAATAATTTCGGCCGGTTGCGATACAAACACTGTTCCAGCCATGACCATCAGAAACAACGATATAACCATCATAATCTTCTGGCCACCGCCACCAAAATATTTCTTAACTACCTCCGATTGGCTCAAACCGTTATTTTTCAGCGAAATCACTCCGCTTGTAAAATCGTGCATGGCACCAAATAAAATACCACCCAACGTGATCCACACAAAAGCCACCGGACCATATGCCGCACCAAGCAAGGCTCCGAAGATGGGCCCCAAGCCGGCAATATTGAGCAATTGTATCAAAAACAATTTCCAACGAGGCATAGGCAGATAGTCTACACCGTCATATTTAGTCTTGGAGGGCACCTCCTTATTATCCCTAACGTCCATAATGCGTTCGAGATATCGGCCATAGGTAAAATAAGCCCCTATCAGCAAAGCAAGACACACAAGAAATGTAATCATAGTTACTCTTTTTTATTCATACTGAAACCATGACAAATATAACCCGATTTGGCTGAAAATATTCTCTTACAAATAATTTATTTGCCCTCCAAGGTACATGAAAAGTATTATGAGGAAAAAGAGTACAACTTCACATTAATTTTCGTATATTTGTAGAACATAGGATTCGTCTCGGCAAAGAACCTTTGAACAAGTTCAAATTCTCTGCTCTCGACTTTCGCTATATTTGTAAATATAGGCGCCAGCTCAGCATATAAAAATGGAGTGAATTCGGCTTGCTCCATATTTTAAAAAACTTAAAACTGTTACAAAACATGAAAAGCAATAAGTACTGTGTGATCATGGCCGGAGGTATCGGCTCTCGTTTTTGGCCCATCAGTCGTAAATCGACACCAAAGCAGTTTCTTGATATCCTCGGAAACGGTAAGTCTCTCATAAGAAGCACCTATGAACGCTTTGTCAATATAATTGATACCGAGAATTTCCTGGTGGTGACCAACGAGGCATACAAATCTCTTGTCAAAAGAGAGATTCCGGAACTGGACGACAGTCAGATTCTGTGCGAGCCTTTCGGCAGAAATACGGCTCCTTGTATTGCTTATGCCGCTTTCCATCTGAAAGCCATCAATCCGCAAGCCGAAATGATAGTAACTCCTTCAGATCATATCATCACGAATGAGATGCATTTCTGCGAGGTTATGTTGCAGTCACTGGACTTCATAAAAGAGCACTCCGATGCAATGGTAACGGTGGGACTGCAACCTACCCGTCCCGATACAGGCTACGGCTACATACAGATAGCAGAAAACTGCGGACACAAGCTATTTAAAGCCAAAACCTTTACCGAGAAACCAAAATTGGAACTGGCCGAAATATTTATCCGTAGCGGTGAATTTTTCTGGAACTCGGGTATTTTTATCTGGAAAGCCAACACCATTATAGATGCAATGCGACTGCATGTACCCGACATTTATGAATTGTTTGCATCAGTAGAGAACTCGTTTAACACGCCGCGTGAACAAGCCGCCATTAAAAACATTTACACCGAATGTCGAGCGATATCAATCGATTTCGGAGTCATGGAACGTTGCGATAATGTTTATGTGAGATGCAGCGATTTCGGATGGAGTGACATCGGAACATGGGGCTCGCTGTATCAGCAACTCAACAAAGACGAAAGAGCAAACACTTCGGGCGAGAAACTGTACATGTTCGATACCCACAATTGCATGGTAAAGATGCCGAAAGGTAAGGTGGCGGTAATAGACGGTTTGGATAATTATATTGTAGTCGATACCGATGATGCGTTGTTGATTTGCCCTCGCGAAAACGAGCAGGACATCATAAAATACATAGAAAACATCAAGTTTGACAACGGAATAAAATATATCTAATCTCCGAGCAATGGATCAGATATTGAAAATATACGAACGATTCTCAAAACATCCACACATAACGACCGACAGTCGCAAGGTGGAGCAGGGAGATATTTTCTTTGCACTGAAAGGTGATAATTTCAACGGCAACAAATTTGCCGCAACGGCTCTGGATGCAGGGGCTTCTTTCGCGGTGATTGACGAGGAAGATTTTTTTGTTTCGGCAGATGACCGCTATATTCTGGTGGAAGACGTACTGACAACACTGCAACAACTTGCACGCCATCATCGCCGTACGGTAAATCCCACCATACTCGCCATCACGGGCACAAACGGCAAGACCACCACAAAAGAACTTACAGCAGCCGTATTGTCAAAGAAATTTGAGAATCTGAGCTATACGCGCGGCAATCTGAACAATCACATAGGCGTACCGCTTACATTGCTCTCCATTCCGTCAGACTGCAAGATGGCAATCGTTGAGATGGGAGCAAGCGCATGCGGCGAAATTGAGTTGTTATGCTCAATAGCGGAACCGAATTATGGCCTGATAACCAACATAGGCAATGCCCATCTTGAAGGTTTCGGAGGCCCGGAAGGTGTCAAAAAAGGAAAAGGCGAATTATATGAGTTCCTTGCCGCGCATGAGGGGGTGTGCTTTGTGAGAGAAGAGGACAGCGTACTAATTGAAATTGCAGACAAAAAAGAGCTGAATAACAGAATAAAATATTCGGGCAAAGAGGGCGAAAAATACGACTCCAACCTAATTGGCGAATACAACAAACTCAACATTGCAGCAGCAGTGGCCGTGGGGCGACATTTCGGTGTATCGGAAGAGGATATAAAATGCGCTATCGGTTGTTATGTACCCACCAACAACCGTTCGCAAAGGAGAGAAACGGAACACAACACGCTGATAATAGACTGTTACAATGCCAACCCGTCAAGCATGAAGGCCTCAATAGAAAATTTCCGAGCACTACAAAACGACCTTCATCCTGAAAAGATAATGATTTTGGGCGATATGTTGGAGCTTGGAGAATGGAGTCACAACACCCACAAAGAGATACTTGAATTGGCTCTGGAATCGGATTGCAAAAAGATATTCCTTGTGGGCAAAAATTTTGCTGCGGCTGCCGAAGAGTTCACCGAATCGAAAGAGAGAGTTTCTGTTTTTCAAAACAAAGAAATATTGCTTGATGCACTTGCAAAATCAAAACCGACCAATGCGACCATTCTGATAAAAGGGTCACACAGCATTGGCCTTGAACACTGCATAAATCTCTTTTAGACAAAGAATTTTGCGCCGATAAAAACAGAAGTAAATAAAAAGAATCCCGCCTATCCAGCGGGACTCTTTGTTTCTTGTTAATTATTTGATTGAACCGAAATCGGTAATATAAACATAGCTGTCGTCACTGCCGAAATGTTTTCCGCTTTTGGTGTAGCTCTCGGCCCAAGTACCCAATACCTCAACCGTAATCTGATATTTCCCTTTGGGCAGTACAGGTGAAAGCAGTTTCAGGCCTTCCGTACGATATTGGCTGTAAAAGTCCACAACCGTACTCAACACTTCCACTCCTTTATTATCTCTTATTGTCACTTTTGCATAACCACTATGCGGCTCAGAGATACCATACAATGCCACCTGACGACCTTTAATCGTAGCAGACAAACGCGCACCGGCCTCTTTGCTGCGGAACCCCTTATCGGTCAGTTCCCACTCTCCCACACTGAAAACAGAAGATGCCACTCCACGCTTTATGTTAGATTCAACCGCCTCCCATGTGGCACTCTCCTTGTCCAGTCGCCAAGCCGACTGATATTCGGGAATAGAAATCTCTCCATCCCCAATGGTCAACGGTTGCCATACATATGTTGCCGCACTACCCTGCTTCGGATAAGACCAACGGTCACCCATATAGACATACATAGTATCAACGCCCGACACAACAGGCAGTGCGAATGCCGATTGAGAGTTCCACGTAGTCTTGCCCTCGGGACACAAAAGCCCCTTACGTTCCCAGGGACCGGCCAATGAGGTTGCCGAAAGATAATAATTGTTGTTTCTCTCCCAACTGGTCTTTTCGGAGAAAATCCAATAATAACGACCCTTATCTTTCAACATCACGGGAGCCTCTCCTCCGGGCACCAATTCCTCCACCAGAATAGAATCTACCGAACGATAATCCTCCGCCAAACGATAGATATTTCCCTCATGAGTGAGTAGGTATCCCGTTCCGTCTTGATCCTGAAAAACACTCAGATCCCAACGACGTATATAACTGTCTTTATATTTCAGTTCGCCCATGAATTTGTAATCACCATCAATCCTGTCACAGACAGCATACCCCACATGAGGATCCATATATTTCATATCGTCCGTATGCATGAACATCACATACTCTCCTGTTGAGGGGCACTTCATGACCTTTGCTCTCTCGCCCACTCGTCCCGGGCCCAACAAGCCGTCGGGTTGTACACCAAGCACCTTGTTCTCAAATGTCCAATTGACAAGGTCGGTCGAAGAATAACAGTTGATTCCCGTATACTCATTATTATCATCGGTATGCGCCTCTCCGAAAAGATAAAAAACACCATTATCCTCAACAACGCACGAGGCATGGGCATTCACCTCCTCGCCATTATTGTCCCACCATGCGATACCACTAATAACAGCATCATTTTTCGGTACCGATACACATGACATCAGACCTGCCAACAACGACAGGAACAAACCTAAAACAATCTTTCTCATTATAATTCAGGGATTTTGTATTTATTTCACAAGATAGTCAAAATTGCTAAAAAAACAAAAGGATCAACTGATGTTGACCCTTCGTGGCGGAGAGAAGGAGATTCGAACTCCTGGTACAGTTACCCGTACGGCAGTTTAGCAAACTGCTGGTTTAAGCCACTCACCCATCTCTCCGTGCTTGACTTAAAGCGGCACAAATATAAGGCATTTAATTTTATCCACCAAATTCTTTTCGATTTTTTTCTATATTCATCCCATAAATCAATATTTAAAGGTGCGTCTTCTTTCCGTAACATTACCTCTTCCATCGGTCACATTTATTACCAATTCGTGGTTCACACCCCTTTCAATGATGTTTTTATCAAAATAATGCGTTATCGTGCCACGCACCACATTCTGTTCAAAAATAATCCATTTGCCATCTATTGTGGCCGTAAACGATGCCACTCCCGACATATCGTCTGCGATTCCGACCGTAAAGCTTTTTCTGGCCGACAAATCCGCTCCGTCCGCAAACAGCGACTTTATAGTGGGAGGCGTAACATCCAGCACGACACAATAAGTACCGAAAGCACGTGTACTGACACTTATGCGACCATCTTTGACCGAACCGCCAACGGGAGATATCGATCCATTGGCACCGACCAGAGCCAATGTGGCATAACGTTGCATCTCGGTCGGAATGTCGCACTCCATCGTCAGTCTATAAGCCGAAAACAACGGCAAACTTTCATCTCCCACCTTATAAAAATCCGACACCACCTGCACCTCGGGATTTTTCAACACGACCGGCGCCACAATCTCTTGCTTATAAAATATCGGTGCATACAACGCCCCCTTCGGAATCGTAACAGTAAGTCCGTCTGTTGAGAGAGAAAAATCCTTTTTGTTATCTACCGCCACCATTCCTTCGGGCTGCACTGCGTGTTGATCATCCGCAACACCCGTTGCCGAAAAGGCTATTTCAGTGGCATTTCCACAATCATCTTCAAGTATTATCTCAATTCGGCTCTCATCATCAAGCGCTATCTGACCACCTCCCTCGGGAGTCTTATACATGGGAATCGGATTCCCGTGCGGACGCACCAGACGCAAGACACTCCAAGACGACTTTCTATGCAAATCATACTCCATCGTTGAATTTATATGACGTGTTTGCGAAAAAGGATATCGGTCGCACACAAACTCAAAAACTTTCTCGCCATCCACCTTCACAATGGCCTTATAGATTCCGAACTTATTGGATACGCCATTCTTTGTATCATTGTACTCAATGGCAAAATAGCCCTTACCTTTTAACTGAGCCACCGAAGAGAGGGTATATTTTCCCGCAGCAGTATGCACCGGACGAATCGCCACCGGCTCTGCATACACAGGAACACCAGCCACCGTATCCACCTTTATCCAATACAGGGCATAAACCGTGGGCGGAATATTATCTTGCGGCACAATATGACCTGCCGCTATCGGGTTAGTGGGATCCTGATGTCCCGACTCCCTTATCTCATAATGGAGGTGAGGACCGAATGAATAGCCCGTATTGCCTGACAAACCGATAACATCACCCTTCTTGACGGGGAACAATGCCTGGTCGGGATAGATATCCAGTGCGTGTCTTTTGCGGCGATAACGTTCTTTTTTCAAATACTCCTCCACCTCATCACTGAACTGTTTCATGTGACCATATACCGTAGTGGTTCCGTTGGGATGCGCAATATACAACACTCGTCCATAACCACTCGGAGCAATGCCTATTCTTGAAATATAACCATCGGCTGCGGCATAAAGAGTCTGTCCTTCCACACCTCCGGTTTTAATATCGATTCCCGAGTGGAAATGCCCCGAACGCAACTCCGCAAAGTTAGCCGACAAAGCCAGCGGAATATCCATCGGCAATCTGTAATACCCCTCTTGCGCAACCGCTACCGTTGCACAACACACCAACACACAACCTGCAATAAAACTCTTAATCTTCATCCGTATCTTCATTATTCATTATTTTCTCTATACAATCGGCCACCGCCTCATATTCAAAACCACGTCCCAAAGCGAAACGCATCAGCTTCATCTTCATCTGATATTCATCCGCAGCCTTCACCGTCCTTTTCTTTGCCGCCAGAAGACGCATCAACTGACTGTCGTCACTCTCCACCTCGGCCAACACCGCCTCTATAATCTCGCGTTCGATCCCTTTGCCCATAAGGCCACTCCGTATCTTCCGCTTACCCCAGCCCTGAAACCGCAATTTATCTCTCGTGTAAGCCTCAGCGAATCGTCTGTTATCTATAAATTTAAGCTTAATTAACTTATCTAAAACTTCATGTCGGTTTTCCTGAGCCACATGCCAACGATTCATCAACCTCATGGCATCCCCCGTCGAATGCTCCGACTTGGCACACAGGCGCATCAATGCATTCAAAGCCTGCTCCGGCGTTTTCTCTCTTACCACCCTCTCCTGCATCTTATCATCCTCGGTTTATCGTTAAAATCATGTCTGCATTCCACCTCCACAAAGCCCATTTCGGTTAGCATCGAGCAGGTTTGTTCGCCATAAATCTCGTTTATCTCGAAAAACAACAAACCTCCTTCACGCAATGCCCTGCCTGCTTTTTCCGCTATAACCCGATAAAACAACAATGGGTCAGAGTCGTCAACAAACAATGCTGTATGTGGCTCAAAATTCAACACATTATCTCGCATTACCTCAATCTGTGATGTAGGTATATATGGAGGATTTGAAACCACCACATCGTAACCGTCGGCCGTCAATTCATCACGCAAAATGTCATGCAACACAAACTGCACATCAGCGCCGTTGGCTACGGCATTTCTGCGTGCAACAGCAAGTGCTCCCGCCGAAATGTCGGTTGCGGTTACCTCCGCATCAAGCAGACAAGACAACGATACCGCAATCGCACCACTACCCGTTCCGACATCCAAAATCTTCAACGCAGTATCACATCTCATAACCTCCGCCTCGGCAACCACCCACGCCACAAGTTCCTCGGTTTCGGGACGCGGTATAAGCACATCTCCGTTCACCTCGAATCGTCGGCCACAAAACTCTTCCCAACCGATAATGTATTGCACCGGAGTTCCGTCCTCTATCTTACGACAGACATCATAAAGCAATTCCCTCTCAACACTCACATCCTCGGCCGGAAACAACAAAAGATGATTATGCTCCACGCCGAACACATCCTCCGCAAGACGCAAGGCAATAGCACGACTCTCCCGTTCATCATAACGAAAAGAGGCCGCAGCGGTGAGTATTTTTACAAGTTCATTTATCTTCATGGCTGATACAAAAATAGCAGTAAAAATGCAAAAGAACAAAAAAAGCCGCCCATGAATGGGCGGCCAGCCTCCCCTGTTCGGGGAAAATTTCCATATGTGATGTATCGCTTACCAGAATCTGTAACCCAATGACAGCTGCAAATAACCCGAGCGCGAGTTATCTGCCAACGGAGTCAGCTGGGTAAGACCATAGAAATAACGTCCTTCTACCACAAGACCGAAATCGAAGTCATATGCCAAACCCGCAATGAAAGAGATGTTGTAACGGTTGAAGTCGTTGCGAATCGATCTTGACGACTGTCCCGAAACCTTCTCCTTTGCACCGAGCAGATATTCGAACTGACCTCCCAACTGGAAGTTGAAATTGTCGAACAAATAATATTTGCTCACAATAGGCAAAGACAGATAGTCTACGCGATAACGGGTTTTGGGATCTGTTTTCAGGTCATAGCCATGTTGAGAGAACAGCAAATCGGCCTGCATGGACACCATGTCGCCAATCGCACGTTCGGCAAATACACCGGCTACAACACCCTCTCTAACTTCGGCGGTCTGCACACCATTCACGGTCGAAAAAGTCATTCCCACCTTGGGACCGAAAGACCACTCCTGAGCATTGGCAGCAATGCCCGTTGCCAATACAGCAAAAACAATAGTAAAAATGTGTTTCATAATCTTGTTGTTTAAAGTTTGTTTCGTCGGTTATGCACCGTTTTACTCCCTTTTTATCCAAATAAAATGCCAAATGATTTTTTTCACTATCTTTGTTCGTAATCAAACGGAAACTTAATCTCTTTTTTACATGAGTAAATTCAAACTTACACCCGAAGAACAAGAGGCCGTAAACACCTATTACACTTCTGCCGAAGAACAACCTGCCATGGATGAAAAGGAGCAGAAAAAAAATTCCATCAATAATCTTTTGGGATTTGCCATTGCATTCTTTGCTTTGATATTATTTGGCTACCTGATGATTGTTGTGGCAAGCAACTTCATCGGTTAGTGGTCTTTATCTGCAAAAGATGAGCAAAAACATAGAATATCATCCTCTCACACCGTTCCTGCCCGAAGGAGCAAGAATACTCATGCTTGGCAGTTTCCCTCCCAAAAAAGAGAGATGGTCAATGGAGTGGTTCTACCCGAATTGGATAAACGACATGTGGCGCCTGATGAGGCTTATTTTCCACAACGACAAAAGATATTTTGAGGTGGACGGCGAAAAACGATTCGACAAAGAACGCATCGTACATTTTTGCACCGATAAAGGTATCGCACTATATGACACTGCGAGTGCCGTCAGACGGCTGAAAGACAACGCCTCCGACAAGTTCCTGGAAATAGTGATTCCTACCGATATAGAGGGATTGCTTGCATCAATACCTCAATGCAAAGCCATCGTAACAACCGGTCAGAAGGCAACAGATGTGATTGTGGAACGATTCGGTTGTCAGGAACCATCCGTAGGCGGTATGACAAACATCACGATTGGAGAACGCCGTTTGGATCTTTGGCGCATGCCTTCCTCCTCTCGTGCCTATCCTCTTGCTCTGGAAAAGAAAGCCGAATTCTACAAAAAACTATTTCATACATATTTTTAATGCAGTTGTCGAATAAGGCGAACATAAAACAGGCCGCAATCCTATTAAGATTGCGGCCTGTTTTAATTGCCATTACGGTACTGCAACTACTCGTTATAAATTTTTATCAGCTCACCATCATGATTATCCAACAGGCGACAATCATCGCCATTGAAGAACATGGTATAGCGGCCGGTCTCCGTAAAAGGTTTCCACTCGGGAAGCGCAGAAGATGACGGGGCGCCCGACTTTGCGAAGTTAATCAACACATCACTCATCTTATCACCCAAACGGAATCCCTCCTCGGTAGCGCCGGTCATCTGGGCACTCACAGCAACATTATTAAAATAGAATGCAATATCGGAATTGTGAGTAGCATGGAAATCACCGTCCATAGTGGGCAACTGATAACCGAACAAATAGAGGTAAACCGGAGCTCCGCCCGACGCCAAACGTTTCTCCGCCTGCGCAACCACAGCAGGACGCACTCTCATATCCAAACGGAAGATAGCCTCCACAGGATCAT
>JAGBHS010000066.1 GCA_017935385.1 Tidjanibacter sp. | reverse complement strand
GCCTTCATTTTATAGGGTGGCTTAGAAAGATTGTTTCTAACTATAGAGGATATGTAGAATACTTCCTAAGACGAGGATGAAAACCTTGAAATCTCTGTATCCATTTTCAAATCAACGGTGTTGTTTCGTCGTTCAACACCGTTGAATATCGAAACAACACTGATAACCCACCGTTCAACACTGATGATTTGGTTTTGGTTCGGTTTGTTTCTGAGTTTGCGTGCTCTTCTTCCAGTGATTTTTTCAGTATCATTCTTGCAGTTTTACAATATTTTTGATAACTTGCCATTGTTTTTCAGTCAGGTCAGTTGGATAATTGCTCATAACTTATTTGTTTACAACCTTAAAGTTACGAAAATTATTTCAATTAACCAACTGATTAACAGATAGATATAAACAATTTATTCATTTCAAAACAGATTCTAAAATTTCTTTTCTGTTTTACAGAAACCCTACAAACAACAAACCTTCGGGTTAGGATAAAAAAGGAGAAAAAGATGAAAAGCTACGAAGAGATTAATGAGAAGATTCGTTCGGGCAAAGCAGTCGTGATGACTGCCGAAGAGGTCAGCCGACTGGCAGAAACAATGTCGGCAAAAGAAATAGCCCAAAAAGTGGATGTCGTAACCACAGCTACATTCGGAGCAATGTGCTCATCAGGTGCCATCCTTAACTTTGGCCATGCCAACCCTCCCATCCGAATGGAACGCATAGAGCTTAATGGTGTCCCCGTAAGTGGCGGTCTTGCAGCAGTAGACACTTTCGTCGGAGCAACCGATTGCAACGAAAGTCTGAATCCTAAATACGGAGGAGCCCACATTATTGAGGATATAATTGCAGGCAAGGATGTTGTTCTTGAAGCGTGGGCAAAAGGTACGGACTGCTATCCGCGTCGCCATGTCAAGACAATCATAAACAAAGAGACGCTTAATGAGGCGATTCTTTACAACCCGCGAAACTGCTATCAGAATTATGCTGTGGCCGTAAACACAGGCAACCGACTATTGCACACATACATGGGCACACTTCTACCCCACATGCAGAATGCATCATACAGTTCGGCAGGAGAATTATCACCGCTGTTGAACGACCCCGAATGTCGTACAATAGGAATGGGTACTCGCATTTTCTTGGCGGGCACACAAGGCTATGTGGCTTGGAACGGAACACAATTCAATACCGAAAAACCGACCAACCATGCAGATGTGCCTATCGGAGGTTCAAGAACATTGGCATTGGTGGGCGACATGAAAGAGATGTCTACCGAATTTATTCGCGGAGCATACTTCGAGAAATATGGCACCACCTTATACATGGGTGTCGGAGTTCCCATCCCGATGCTTGACGAGGATATGGCACATAGAGTAAGCATATCAAACAAGGACATCGAAACCGTAATAGAAGATTATGGAAACGGTCATGCATGTCTTGGAACAACAAATTATGCAGCATTGAGAAGCGGCTCAATAGAGATTAACGGCAAGAAAGTGAAGACTGCGCCTCTGTCGAGCCTCTACAAGGCGAGAATAATTGCCGACACGCTGAAAACCTGGATCGAAAAAGGCGAATTCACCCTCACAGAGCCGGTGCGCCCCATGCCCAAGAAATCAGCCGTTAAACCACTCACAATGTTTGATATAGACGAGTAAAAAAGAAAGGAGAAAGATATGGAATTAAAATATATATTGACATTCCCGCCCGAATCAACCTTCAAGTCACTGATTTATGATTTGGTAAAAGAGTACAATATTCGTCTCAGCATTCTGCGTGCCGAGATAGAGATAGGCAAAGGCGGTCAGCTTATCATGGCAATAGAGAACGAGCAGGACAATATCGGAGAAGCCATTGAATTCCTCAAATCAAACGGAGTTTCGGTAAGTTCGATGTCTGACAAGGTATTCCATGACAGCAGCCGTTGTGTTCATTGCGGAAGTTGTGTGTCATCATGCCCTTCGGGCGCACTGACCATCGCAGCTCCCGACTGGAAACTAAATTTCAATCCCGACAAATGTATCGTTTGTAAACTCTGCCTGAAAAGTTGCCCGATGGGTCTGTTCAGCATGGAGCTTATAAACTAATATAAACACAGAGAAAAATGGAGTACAACGAACGCACATATCGCGGTGAGCACTTCGACTCACCGCAAAGGCGTTCGTTTAGTGTATGCCACAAAAAGACAGATCTTTGGATTTCGGTGGATCGCCAATCGTATAGCGAGGAAATGGAACGTTTCTGCGTGCAGACGGCAGCCGAAATGTGGCAAATGATGGAGAGCTATCTCGCAACCGACACCTCTTATATCACATCGCTGGTCCCCTACCACCCTAACGGAAATGCACCGGAAATACTCAAACGCATGAGTGCCGTGGCCGATATCACAGGCATAGGTCCGATGAGTGCCGTAGCGGGAGCATGCAGTGAACATATCGCCCAAAAGCTAAAAAAGAGATTCGGGTGCAAAGAGATAATTATTGAAAATGGTGGCGACATCTATGCCGAACTACTCACAGACACAGATATCGCCGTATTTGCAGGACAATCCCCGCTATCAAAAAAAGTAGGTTTTACAATTCCGGCCAACATATCACCCATCGGCATATGCACTTCGTCAGGAACTGTTGGACCATCATTGAGTTTCGGCAAAGCAGATGCAGTAATGATTATTTGTCGCGATGTGATGCTGGCAGACAGTTATGCCACGGCCTTTGCCAACAAAATCAAAACTACGGAAGACATAGAACCCACAATGGCATTGATAGAAAAAGAGCCGCAAATCATTGCTGCCATAGCAATAAAGGATGACAAATTAGGCATATACGGCTCATTACCGTTACGCATCTTCTCCTAAAAGGATTTTTAGCTATATTTTAGTTTACAAAAAACGGCACACTTTTAAAAGATTTGTGAAATTGCACTATATTTGCAGGCCGATTGCAAGAAAGAGGCAAACTACTTCTTGGGGCTGACCGGTTTTGACAGCAGGTACAGTTGGGAAGTAAGCACGTCGAGCTTTGTACGGGGGCTCGTAAATCTCAACGTTCGACCAATTAAATGGCAATACTAGCTATGCACTCGCTGCGTAATTTTCAAGGAAAATTAGCTTAATTTCTGCGCCCAAGGCTGGTGTAGAAACGAGTATCCTACCGATATGATCCGCTCCTTATTGTGTCGGCAACAGGATATCATCAATTTGGAGATAGTCTTGCGGTGAGTTCGGACCGTGAGGCGAAACAAACGAACTGGGCTTCGTGTTTGGCTGCTGCCTGCCTGATGCGGAGAGAAGGATAAAATGGCAGCTAAGCGTGTAGAAAGCTTTTTGGCTGCTTGTTTG
>JAGBHS010000065.1 GCA_017935385.1 Tidjanibacter sp. | reverse complement strand
GGCGGTCATCTTGACGGGGAACTCGCTCTGGTCGAGAATCACATCGCGGAAGATGTTCGTTACGGGCACCTCAGCCGTCGGCACGAGGTAGAAGTTGTCGGCCGTAGCGTGGTACATCTGTCCCTCCTTATCGGGCAGCTGACCTGTACCGAAGCCCGAGGCCTCGTTTACCATAACGGGGGGCTCCACCTCCTGATAGCCGGCTGCGGTGTTGCAGTCGAGGAAGTAGTTGATCAGCGCACGCTGCAAACGCGCACCCTTGCCCTTATATACGGGGAAACCTGCACCCGTGAGCTTCACACCCAGATCGAAGTCGATGATGTCGTACTTGCGAGCCAGCTCCCAGTGCGGCAGGGGATTTGCGGGTAGCTCCGAGTAGTTCTCAACCAGCTTCACCACCACGTTATCCTCCGCGGTGCGTCCCTCGGGAACGATCTCGGCGGGGAAGTTGGGCAGCAGCACGATCTGTGCCTGCAACTCGTTACTAACCTGCTGATGCTCGGCCGAAAGCTCCGTCGAGCGAGCCTTGAGCGAAGCCACCTCCTGCTTCTTGGCTTCGGCCTCCTCCTTGCGTCCTTGACCGATGAGCATACCAATCTGCTTGGCGGCAGCATTCTGCTGTGCCAGACAATTATCCAATTCAGCCTGAATAGCCTTGCGGCTATCATCCAGCTGCTCTATCTTCTCGATGATGGGGGCTGCATCTACTCCCTTCTTAGCCAGACGCGCAATTGCCGCCTGCTTATCGTCTCTGATTTGCTTGAGTGTCAGCATAACGTTTCGAAATCTTTATTTTTATGTATAACAAATGCAAAGTTACAAAAAACGTCGTAATAAACGACACATATTTGAAGAATAATCTTTTTTTCACCAATTTGTTAGCCTTTTATTTCTATTGCATATCCATATTTTCGTAGTATATTTGTATAAAATAGATCTTTTGCGATGAAAAACTTCTTTAAGAGTACGATTGTTCAACTGCTTATCGCGGTGGCGCTCGGAATCGCGGTTGGTGTATATATCGACGGCGCAGCGCTGGCTGCTGTGGTGAGCCTCAAGCATATAAGCGGGCAGGTTATCTTCTTCCTTGTCCCTCTCATTATTCTGGGTTTTATCGCTCCTTCGATTGCACATCTGCGCAGTAATGCCTCGCGGATGCTCCTGTTTGCTTTCGGTATTGCCTACCTCTCATCCATCGGAGCTTCATTTTTTGGCGCTGCTGTCGGCTATCAGATTATCCCTCATCTGAACATCTCTTCGGATGCCAATTCGCTGAAGCCGCTACCCGAAAATATCCTGCAAATCGACATCCCGCCCGTGATGAACGTGATGACGGCATTGGTGCTGGCCGTTATGCTCGGATTGGCTACGGCGTGGGTGAAGTCCGACGAATTTTCGCGCCTTCTTGACGTGTTCCAGAAGATGGTCTTGGAGCTCGTTCGGAAGATTCTACTTCCCATTTTGCCGATCTTTATTTTTGCCAATTTCTGTATCCTGAGCTATCAGGGCGCAGTTACCAAGCAACTGCCTATCTTCTTGTCTATCTTGCTGGTAGTGGTCATTTGCCATTATATTTGGCTGGCTCTGTTGTATGGCATTGCAGCAATCTATTCTCGCAAAAATAGCTGGCAGGTACTCAAGTATTACGGCCCTGCCTACCTTACCGCTCTTGGCACAATGTCGTCGGCCGCAACGCTCGGCGTGGCACTGAACTGCGCGCACCGCAGCCCTGTGCTCCGTAAGGAGATTAGCGATGTAACCATCCCGCTTTTTGCCAATATCCACCTGTGTGGCTCGATCCTGACGGAGACGGTTTTTGTTATGACCGTGTCGCAACTTCTCTATGGCTCAATGCCCGATCTCTTTACGCTCGCACTGTTTATTTTGATGTTGGGACTCTTCGCTATCGGCGCCCCGGGCGTCCCCGGCGGAACGGTGCTTGCATCGCTGGGCTTGATTATCTCGGTCCTTCATTTTGACGAGGCCGGAACGGCCCTTCTATTAACGATTTTTGCCCTCCAAGATAGCTTCGGCACCGCCTGCAACGTCACCGGCGACGGCGCCCTCACCCTCATCACCGACACCTACGAAAAAAGAATCTCCGACAACCGTAGCGCATAGTTATGCCAGCACCGACCATCGAAAATTCAACCCGCGAGGAGCGCCGTGCCTATGTCGTTGAGGCGTGGCGGTGCTTGCACGATTGCGAATTGTGCGGTAAGTGCCGCATCCTCAAAGGTCGGGATGCCGAAATTCTATATGCCGACTATATCGACGGCATCCGCTCCTATATGGAAATTACGTTAGAAATCCGGAATAATACAATTCGCTGAAGAGGCGAGAGATATTCAGGGTAATGATACTAAACGTTTCAAATTTTACATCATTGCCAGTCCCTCTAAAAAAAATAACAGAGCTATGTAGCTATGTTATTTTGAATTGTAGAATTTTTATAATGCTTTTCTGATTCTTATTTCATCAAGATAAAAGTCTTTTCCGCCATCATTACATATATTGATCTGTAGATGATGTATCTTTGACCAAAAAGAATTGTCAATATTATCCCAACCATCGAAGCTTCTTAATGGAATTGTGACTTTCTGCCATTCATCCGAGTAGTTGTTTTCTGCTGAATATGAGTAACAATATGTTGCCATATTTTGGTTAATAATACTCTCAAATTTAATATCCATTATAAGTGTTGGATCGTTGTTCTTTATGTAAAATTCTAAAACATAATCATTACTTGTTAGATAAGAAAGATCTGTTCCATTATCCATAGAGGGGTGCAATTTTATCTCAAATCCATTCCATAGTGACCATTTTGAGAATTTGATACACGCATCACCCATAAATGGGTTCTCGGTGCTACAGCCATCCATATAATCCTGTTCAGTTTTTAAATAATCTGAATACAACACTATTCCATTATTTATAATTAATTTGTTAACATTGGTAGTAGTATTATTGTCTCTGACAAACTTGCCATTTACAAACTCATAGTATATATCTCCATTAGTCCCATTTCTACCTGTAAGATAGGTTTTACCATCAATAACCTCCATATCAATCCACACAATCGAAGTATATGAGGTATATATTCTATCGAATCCCATATTTTTGCCTTCCTCAAAATATTGGAATGTAACATCCTTACAGACTCTATCTTTGCATTCAACTACAGTCATTCCCCAATTGTCGTAAGTAGGATATACCTTCCCGTTACTGGTTGAATTTATAACAATTTCAATAGTCCCATCATTGTTTAAATCACAGAATTCAAAATCAAGGTGTAATTCACATCCTGCCAAAGCCTTAGGAAATGGTGTAAAATCAGTATGGTTGAATGATTCCCCATTGCCCCATAAAATACCACATTGACGATATTCTGAATTACCACCCCATATCAAATCAAGGAAACCATCATTATCAACATCAAACAACTCACACGTAAAGATCCCATCAGTGTTACCTAATAGCGAGTGGTCGTATGAGAAATTGCCTTTCCCATCGTTAATATAGATAGCAGATGTCCTATTGAATGAGTCTATGTAAACAACATCCACATCGCCATCGTTATCAAAATCTCCGGATGTGCCACCGTGGTAATATCCAATATTATTTCTAAATTCTACCTTTTCATATCTATCTCCATTAGTACTCATAAGAAATACTGGGAATGATCCTGGAAATGGTGGTGCATCATATCCGTGAGGGATAATGCAAATATCGGGTTTGTTATCACCATTATAATCCCCATAAATCATTTTTCGGGCGTGCTCTCCAATAATTTTCATATCATTTATAGGATCAGTAGAGAATGTTCCATCGGGATTCCCCAGGAAAAATCTAATATCACATTCATTAGATGTATCTCCTTCTGTATAAACGGTCTTTTCTGCAGTTACTACATCAATATATCCATCCATATTATAATCAACGGCAACCATATTGCCTGCATCATATGCAAGTTTTGAGAAGTCCAAACCGTGATATAAATTCTTTAGAACTACCCACGGCTGTTTCAAATCTGGAAGTTCATATTTCCTGGCAGGAGCTTTGCCAAAAGTGGCAGTAATATTCTTAACATCATCAATATTTACTTCAATTACAGGGTCTGTGCCAGTAAAGTCTCCGCTCCAACCTTTGAAAACCGCGTTAGTTCTGACATCAGGATATGCACTCAGGCGCAAGATAGTTCCCGCCTCGAGTGTTGCTCGAGTGCTTTTAACAATCTCTTCATCAACGGCTCCCGGGCCAACGATTTTCAGACTATATTCGTAGCTCTTTTTAGTAAAAATAGCTTTTACAGATTTTGCAGAAGAAACAGTTATTTGAGCAGGATTTTCAGAGCCTGTGATATCTCCCTCCCAATGGCTAAATTGCCAATGCTCAGAGGCTTGCGCCGAGAGTTCAACAACCGTTCCTGAAGTATAATCAGTCCTGGTGGAGATAACTTTCTCGATAATCTGTCCCTCGCCTTCTGTCGAAAGAGTAAGTGGGTATGACCGTAATGCGAAGTTTGCCGTTACGTTCATATCAGATGTGATGGTGACGGTGAGGGGATTATCGGTTCCTGAAATCGAACCACTCCAGCCAGTGAATACATAATCGTCATTCGGGGTGGCTGTGAATGAAACCGAGCTACCCTCCGATACCTCCATTGATGACGGGCTAACAACTCCCGCTGAAGCGGGGGAAACAGCAGTTGTTATACGATAAGATGTTTCCTCTTTAGCACAAGAAATTACTATGATGCTAAGTATGAACAATACAAGATGTGATATGTTTTTCATCGCTAGAAGATCTATTTTCTACAAATATACTACAAAATTAGGATATGTAAAACATTTATTTCCCGATGCAGAAAGTGTAGATGATTATCAATCAGCTATTTAGCACTCTAAAAGG
>JAGBHS010000064.1 GCA_017935385.1 Tidjanibacter sp. | reverse complement strand
GCTTGGGCTATTTGGGACTCGGTGATTATGAGCAGGCATCAATGGCGCTTGGCAAGGCTTATGAATTAGACAAAAATCATCAAGGTGTTCAGTATCATCTCTCAATGGTGCAGGAAATGAAAATGTAAACGCAGGTCGTGAATTTTTATTTACGAGGGTTTAGTTATTAACATAAATATTTGAAATATGAAAAGATTGATTGGTAATACTACTTTGATTACCGGTGGAGGAAAAGGTATCGGATTCGGATTGGCTGAGGCTTTTGCAGAAGAGGGTTCAAACCTTGTTATCACAGGCCGAACAGAATCTCGTCTGCTTGCAGCAAAAGAGAAGTTGGAGGCGGCTTATAATGTTGAGGTGCTGCCTATTGTGGCCGACGGAGCAGATGAAGAAGCTATAAAAATGGTGGTAGCAAAGACTATTGAGAAGTTTGGAAAGATTAATACTCTTGTAAATAATGCTCAGGTGTCGAAATCGGGTATGCCTTTGATTGAGCATACAAAAGAGGATTTCGATCTTGCTATTTATTCGGGTCTGTATGCCGCATTCTTCTATATGCGCGAGTGCTTCCCTTACCTGAAACAGAGCCGTGGTTCGGTAATTAATTTTGCCTCGGGAGCAGGTTTGTTTGGTAAATTGGGTCAGGCATCTTATGCTGCCGCCAAGGAGGGTATCAGAGGTATGTCGCGTGTGGCTGCCGCAGAGTGGGGTCCCGATGGCGTGAGGGTTAATGTTATTTGTCCGCTTGCCATGACCGAGAGTTTGCAGCAGTGGAAAGAGAATTTCCCCGAGCTGTATCAGAAGACCATTCAGGGTATTCCTTTGGGCCACTTTGCCGACCCGAAAGGCGATATCGGCCGAGTATGTGTGTTCCTTGCATCTGATGATGCTGAATATGTTACGGGAGAGACCATAACCTTGCAGGGTGGTAGCGGTTTGCGTCCGTAATTGGTGAGATAAAATGAATGAAATAGCCGACCCGTGAGAGTCGGCTATTTTGTTATTCCTTATAAGTGGCGTCTTTTGGGAACGG
Source organism: Tidjanibacter sp. (assembly GCA_017935385.1). Taxonomy (GTDB): domain Bacteria; phylum Bacteroidota; class Bacteroidia; order Bacteroidales; family Rikenellaceae; genus Tidjanibacter. The sequence goes on along the minus strand of JAGBHS010000064.1, from coordinate 17,543 downwards.
ATCTCCTTCCCATGCCTTCTTAGAGGTCCAAGATATAGGGGCGTCTGTCCAGAACGGATGGTCGGCAGGAAGTCCCAACGGTAAAAATGCAAATGAGGCAAGATAAAGACTGCCTGTGTTTGTATAACTGTCCGACATGTCGGGCTGGGCTCCGTTGAAACCGAGTTTCAGGTAGCCGTGTTCGTTGTAATTCACGTTGGACTCGTTGAACATTCTCTTGATGACGGCGGTCATGGCTGCTCGAACTTGGCCGTTGGGTAATGATTCGGGGAGCCATTCACGCCATGCCAACAGGGCTAATGGCTGCAACATTCCCGTACGATAGGTCAGCGAACGCCCCATTGCAGGGAAAGTGCCTTCGGGTGAGATTAAACGTTCCAGCGATTCGCCGTGGCGTTGCATACGACGCAGGGCTTTATCAAAAGAGGCTTTCTGGGGTGCTCTCCATGCGTTCTGTTCGGCCACTACTTCAAGGCACTCTACATACATCGGTTGAATAACATAACTATTATAGTAGTTGAAGGCGAAAGTGGGGCCGTCAGAGTACCAGCCGTCGCCCACGTACCACTCTTCCATTTTATTGAATGCCATTGTGATGCGGTAGTTGTCATAAGGCGCACCCACTTTCATCAAGAAACATTCAACGGTGGAGGAGAAGAGCAACCAGTTGCTGTATCCGGGTGTGACTCGACGCAGTTGGGTGAATTCTTCTATGTAGCGTTGCTTGGTGATGTCATCAAGAGGAACCCAAAGAGCATCAAAGCCGCGCAACAAACTTTCGGCCAAGAAAGCGGCATCCACCAACGTCTGTCCTTCACTCCGCCACAACAGATAATCGGGACTGTCCGGATTCACCGCTACGGCATAGCATTTCAATGCCATCTCGCGTAACTCTTTTCTTTGTTTTCCCTCTTTGGTGTTGTCGTCGGGCAGAGAAAGCCATGGTGCAAGTCCGTCCATCAGACGTCCGAATGCTTCCAGGTAGGTTACGTCTTTGTTTCTGCCATCCCATTGCGGACTAACCTCAATAGGCATGTTGGCATGAAGTTTCTCACGACTCATCTCATGTAGTATGGGGTAAGCCATTTTGTATAGTTCGTCGCACCAATATTGGCGATCTGTTTGGGATTCTTTTTGTGTATTCCCGCCCGCCAAAGAAGTAGTTGAGGTTAGCACTGTGAAAGCACACAAAATAAAGATGATAGCAGTTTTTAGTTTCATTTTATTATTTACGTGTTTGACCGTTTCCGGTGATTATATATTTATAAGTTGTCAGTTCGGGTAAAGCCATGGGGCCTCGTGCATGCATCTTTTGGGTGCTGATACCAATCTCGGCTCCAAATCCGAATTGGGCTCCATCGGTAAAGGCTGTTGATACATTCCAATAAACGCATGCGGCGTCTATTTTGTTTGTAAAGATATTGGCGCGTTTCTCATTTTCGGTAACAATTGATTCGCTGTGTTGAGAGGTGTATTTGTTGATGTGTTCAAGTGCCTCGTTGAACGAGTCTATGGTTTTTATGGCCATCTTGTAATCCAAGAACTCTGTACCAAAAGAGTTTTCATCGGCCTTTTGCAATAACTCTTTCGGGTATTTGCCTGTCAGGGCATCATGAGCCTGCGGGTCGGCATATATGATGACGTTTTTCTCGGCCAATGGCTCGCATAGGGCCGCGAGGGAGTCAAGTCTTGCAGAATGAATCACCAGGCAGTCCAGGGCGTTACAGACGCTGACGCGGCGGGTCTTGGCGTTCAGTATGATGTTGCGCCCTTTCTCCAAGTCACCATATTTGTCAAAATATGTGTGGCATATGCCAGCGCCGGTTTCTATGACCGGAATGCGTGCGTTCTCATTTACGAACTTTATAAGTGATTTTCCTCCGCGCGGAATCAATAAATCCACATAGCCTTTTGCATTGAGTAGCTCGGCGGTGGCTTCTCGTTCGGCGGGAAGAAGGGTGACCGCATCAGGGTTGATGTTGTTTTCGGCTAAAACATCTTTTATTAAAGCCACAATGGCACAATTGGAATTGTGGGCATCAGAGCCGCCTTTGAGTATACATATATTGGCACTTTTGAAACAAAGTGAGAATACATCAAAACTAACATTCGGCCTTGCCTCATAAATGACTCCTATTACTCCAAATGGAACTCTTATTTTCCTTATTTGCATTCTGTTTGGTCTTTCTATCTCGCTTAATACTTCACCAACGGGAGAGGGTAGGGATGCAACGTTTGTGATATCGTCGGCAATGGAATATATTCGTTCTTTTGTAAGTTTCAGCCTGTCGTAAAGAGGGTTGTTTTCATCCATCTTTTCAAGGTCTTTTTTGTTGGCGGCGAGAATCTCATCACAACGTTCAGCTGTTCGTGCCGAAAGTTTCAGTAGCGTGTCGTTTATCTGCTCCTGTGATAACGCCTGTATGTCTAAAACGGCTTTCTTGGCCGCCTCAAATGTGCTTGTAAGTGCCATGGTTCTTGGTGTGATTAAATGTCCAAATATAAATAATCGTAGTGGATGACGGGTTTGACGCCCCGTTTCCCTATTACTTTTGTGGCGGTATCGGAACCATAAGCGGCTTTGCCGACGCCGATAATCTTACTGTCGGGGGCAATGATGCGAACAATGTCGTTTTTCTTGAAAACGCCCTCTATTTTGCTTACTCCTATGGGCAGAATGCTGATTGCTTTTTCGCCCGAAATGGCTCTCATTGTGCCTTCGTCAATATGTATCTCGCCCTTGGCAAATCCATCCGAATGAGCAATCCATTTCTTGATTCCTGATGTGCTTTTTTTGATGGGAGTGAATCTGGTGCAGGGGGTGGACGGATTGTTTATGACGTCTTCAATGATGTTTTTGCGTTCTCCGTTGGCAATGATAACCTCTACGCCTTCATCTGCAACCTTGGCAGCAATGCGACCTTTGGTGAGCATGCCTCCGCGCCCGAATGTCGATTTCTCTTTGCCTATGTAGTTTGAGATGCTTCGATTGCCGGGTAAAATGGCTCTGATGAGTTTTGATGTCTTGTTTTTCGGATCGCCATCATAAATGCCGTCCACATTGCTTAAAATGAGGAGAAGTTCGGCATTTATCATGGTAGAAATAAGTCCAGACAGCTCGTCGTTGTCGGTAAACATCAATTCTGTAACAGATATTGTGTCGTTCTCGTTGATGATGGGGATGATGTTGTTGGCGAGCATTGTTTCCAGGCAATTGCGCTGATTGAGATAAAACTCTCTCGTGGAAAGGCTCTCTTTTGTGGTCAGCACCTGTCCGCAAGTGATTCCGTACTCCCCGAAGAATGTGGAGTACAGGTTGATCAGTTTTACCTGCCCTACGGCCGAGAATAACTGGCGTGCCGATACGGAGTCAAGTCTGTCGTAACTTGGCTTTACTATACTGCGTCCTGCTGCCACTGCTCCCGAGGTGATTACTATTGGTTTGACCCCGATGTTGTGTAATCCGGCTATCTGCTTGACGAGAGATTTTATGCTGTCGATGTTCAGAGTGCCATCAGATGACGTAAGTACGTTACTTCCTATTTTTATTACTATGCGTTTGTTTTCCATGTCGCGTTGTGTTATTTTGACATACTTGCTTCAAGACCTGCCTCAATGGCTTTCTCGAAACCGTTTTCTGTCATGGCGGTCAGGCCTTTGAATGTCAAGCCGCCCGGGGTTGTGACTTTGTTGATTTCTTCTTGCGGGAGAGTGTCGAATTTTTCAAGCAATGAAACGGCTCCTTTGACTGTTTGCAAGACAATCTTTCGGGCTTCTGTCTGTTCGATACCCAATTTGACACCTCCGTTTATTGAGGCATCAATATATTTGAGTATGTAGGCTATTCCGCACGATGAAAGTGCTGTTACGGCTCCCATCAACGGTTCTTCCACTGCAAAAACTTCGCCCATTGCTGCGAAGATATTGGTGACGGCCTGCTCTTGCTCAGGTGTTGCGTTATTGCTGCAAATGAATGTGGCGCTCTCTCCCAGAGAAATAGCCGTGTTGGGAATGACCCTGAATACGGATGGTCGTGGTTGGTCGGCCGGAATATCGGTCATGTCAAGAAGTTCGGCTGTTGTTATTCCGGCAGCTATTGAAATGAAAGATTTTGATGCGATGTTTCTAACACCTTTTATCTCTTTGATTATTTCTTCTATTTTCCAGGGCTTTACGGCAAGTATTACGATGTCGGCCTGTGCGGCAAGGGTGTTGTCCTGCGTTGTAGCCGCAGGGCAGTTGTTGGCAGTCAGCCATGCGCAGAGTGATTTTGAAGGGTGTGATATTGTGAGTTCTTTGGGCGCACAGATGTGGTTTTTGATGATTCCGAGAGCAATTGCTCCACCCATGTTGCCGCCTCCTATAATTGATATTTTCATAGTCAAATAGTAGTTGTGTTCGTTTTTGCAAAATTAATAATATTAAGAGGAAAAAATGTTGGAAATAGTGTGTGATTTGTCGAGAGAAATCATTAAATTTGTATGATTTTATAACACGATTTTAAGCGATAGACCGTATGGTTATTGAATTGAAAAATGTTTCGGTGTATCATCCTGATGCTTTGAGTGGTAAGGTGAAAAAAGGAGGAGGGGATCTGGTTCTTTCCAATGTCACTTTGTCGGTGGGAGAGGGCGAGATGGTCTATTTCATCGGTAAAGTGGGAAGTGGAAAGAGTTCCCTGTTGAAAGTCCTTTATGCCGAATTGCCTCTTGTCGAAGGATATGGGCCCATTGCGGGTTTTGACTTGCGACAAATGAAAAGGAGTGACATTGCAACTCTGCGTCGCAATATAGGTATTGTATTTCAAGATAATCAATTGCTTACCGATAGGAATGTTTTCCATAATCTTCACTACGTGATGCAGGCTACGGGGTGGAAGAATGAGGTGAATATGCGTCGCAAAATCGAGCAGGTTTTGGAACTGGTGGGTTTGCAGAATAAAATATATAAAATGCCGTTTGAATTGTCGGGAGGAGAGCAACAGCGATTGTGTATAGCTAGGGCGCTGATAAATAATCCGAAGATAATCTTGGCTGATGAGCCTACTGGAAATCTTGATCCGGCGGCAACGGACGAGGTGATGCGATTGTTTAAGAGGATTGTGAACGGAGGTTGTTCAATAGTTATGTCTACCCACAATCTGAATATTATAGAAGAATATCCGTCGCGTACGATAAGGTTCTCGAAAGGAGCTGTGGAGGAGTTGGATATTGCTTCTATATTGAGTTAGTGTATGAATTGAAAACGAGATAAAAAGCCAAACATAAAAAAGATGGATAATTTAAAAGAGATTAAAACACAGGAAGAGTATTCCGCATCTAGTATTCAGGTGCTTGAAGGATTGGAGGCCGTGAGAAAACGTCCTGCAATGTATATTGGCGATATAGGAGAGAGAGGTTTGCACCATTTGGTGTATGAGGTTGTGGATAACTCTATTGATGAGGCATTGGCCGGATATTGTAAGAACGTTTTTGTCACAATAAACGAGGATGATTCTATTACGGTAGAAGATGATGGCCGCGGAATTCCGGTGGATTATCATGAGAAAGAGGGCAAATCTGCTTTGGAGGTGGTTTTGACGGTGCTTCACGCAGGAGGAAAATTCAGTAAAGATTCATATAAGGTTTCGGGTGGTTTGCACGGTGTCGGTGTATCGTGTGTAAACGCATTGTCGGATCTGTTGATAGCCAAGGTGCATAGAAACGGAAAGATTCACCAGCAGACATTCAGTCGTGGCGTTCCTACCTCGGAGTTGACCGTTATTGGCGATACGGATCATACGGGAACAATCATCACATTTAAGCCCGATGCAACAATTTTTACAGCCACCAAGTATGATTACAATATTCTTGCAGCACGATTGAGAGAACTTTCTTATTTGAATAAGGGGGTTAGTCTGACTTTGACCGACAAGCGAGAAAAAGACGATAACGGTGAGTTTGTCAGTTCTCATTTCTATTCGGAGGAGGGCTTGAAAGAGTTTGTCAAATATCTTGATGCCAACAGAGGAAATGCCATCATTGATGATATAATCTATATCGATACCGAGAAAGACGGTATTCCCGTAGAGGTGGCTATGCAGTATAATGATAGCTTTACGGAGAATGTGTATTCTTATGTGAACGATATTCATACCATTGAGGGAGGTACCCATTTGACCGGTTTCCGTCGCGCATTGACCAGAACATTGAAGAAATATGCCGATGAGTCGGGCTTGCTGGCGAAACTGAAATTTGAGATTTCGGGAGACGACTTCCGTGAGGGTCTGACGGCTGTTGTGTCTGTTAAGGTTGCCGAACCGCAATTTGAGGGTCAGACAAAGACCAAGTTGGGTAACAGCGAGGTGATAAGTGCTGTTGATCAGGCTATTGCACAGGCGCTTACCGACTATTTGGAGGAACATCCGAAAGATGCTCGTGCGGTTGTGGACAAGGTTATTCTTGCGGCACAAGCACGTCATGCGGCTCGTAAAGCGAGGGAATTGGTGCAGAGAAAGACTCCTCTGTCGGGATCGGGGCTGCCCGGAAAATTGGCCGACTGCTCTTCGCGCGACAGAAGTAAAACAGAGATATTTATTGTCGAGGGAGATTCGGCAGGTGGTACCGCAAAACAGGGCCGAAACAGAGAATATCAGGCTATTCTGCCGTTGAGAGGAAAGATTCTTAACATCGAGAAGGCATTGGAACACAAGATGTGGGAAAATGAGGAGATTAAGAATATGTTTACTGCATTCGGAGTTACGATAGGTACCGAAGAGGATAGTAAGGCATTGAACCTTTCTAAACTGAGATACAATAAGATTATCATCATGACCGATGCCGATGTGGATGGAAGCCACATTGCAACATTGATGCTCACCTTCTTGTTCCGCAAGATGAAGAGTCTTATTGAGAACGGTCACGTATTCCTGGCAATGCCGCCGTTGTATTGTGTGAAAAAAGGTACTTCGAAGAAGTATTGCTGGACCGATGAGGAGAGAGATAAGATTGTGGATGAGTATGGCGGCTCGAAGGGTGTGACCATACAGCGCTACAAAGGTCTTGGTGAGATGAACGAACATCAACTCTGGGAGACCACTATGGACCCCGAAACGCGTATCTTGAAACAGGTGACCATTGAGAATGCCGCCGAGGCCGATCATATTTTCTCTATGTTGATGGGTGATGAGGTTCAGCCGCGTAGAGAGTTTATTGAGAGCCACGCCAAGTACGCGAAGATTGACGCATAAATGCTATGGATGTAACAACCTTGTTTATATTGGCATTAGGGTTGGCGATGGATGCCTTTGCCGTGTCAATATGTAAGGGCGTTTCATTAAGGCCGTTGCGACCTGTGCATATGCTCAAATCGGGGTTGTGGTTTGGAGGTTTTCAGGCCCTTATGCCGATTATAGGCTATATGTTGGGTGTTCAGTTCGAGAGTGCGATAACTGCCATTGACCACTGGATAGCTTTCGTTTTATTAGCGATAATAGGCGGGAACATGATTCGTGCAGCACGTTCGGGTAGTGAGCATGTGGACGACTCGATGGATGTAAAGACAATGTTTCTGCTGGCGGTAGCCACGAGTATAGATGCGTTGGCAATAGGAATAACATTTGCCGTGTTGAATGTGAATCTGTTGTCGGCGGCGGTTATGATAGGTGCGGTGACATTTGTGTTGTCGGCCATAGGGATAAAGGCGGGCAGTCGATTCGGAATGAAGTATAAGTCATCGGCCGAGATGTTGGGCGGATGTATACTGATATTTATAGGAGTGAAAGTTCTTGTCGAACATCTGGAAATAATATAAAAAGAGAAGGAGTCCCGCGAGACTCCTTTTCTTATGATTGATTTAGAATGCAAAACCAAGTTTGAGCTGCATTGCACTCATATTGATGCCGATGCCGGACTCTGAAATTTTCTGAACGTTGTATCCCAACTGAGCTTTGAATGCTCCCGTTTTGATACCGATGGCAGGAGAAATCATCATTCCGGAAAGGCCGCTTGTGTCGCCAACACCGAAACCACCTCCGATATCAAAAGAAAGATAAGGAGTAATATTCGAGTTGTTGGGCAGATATCCTTTCATATTTAAGTATACGGGAATCATGACTGAAGTTCCTCCTTCATGATATAGATCTACTCCAATACCAATACCTGTTGAGAAATAGTCTCCAATCTTGACTCCTTGGATGGTGTGAATGTTTATGCGGTTAGACGCAAAATCTCCAACGCCAAGAGAATAACCAAGGTCTACCTCTCCCTGATACTTAATTTCTGTTTGGGCATTCATTGTGCATACCGACATGATTGCCACGGCTGCTAAAAGTAATAGCTTTTTCATTTGAATAAAAATTTTAAGTTAAACATAATATATTAGTGCTCATTGCACTCGTTGCCGTCAGATGACAACCGTTTAACTTATAACCGCTATAAAAAAGAAACGTGGGTATAGCTTCTAGTTGAAAGGGACGACCAAGTACCCATGCGAACAAAAGCACAACCCACGCCATAGGGCGTGAGCATTTAATGTGCCTATTGTTTGTTCGCTGTATAAATTTGGTCGTTTTATCAACTAAACAATAGCCCTAAATGCCATCAGTAAATATTTTACAAATCACATATAATGTGATTCGATTGCAAATATAGCAAAATATATTTTATCGATATAAAAAACGCCCTCAAATTTTTTGAGGGCGTTTTTTATAATAACACTACGGAAATTATTACTCGGCTTTCTTTTCGAAAACTTTCCATGTTCCTGCTGCAAGTGCTGCTCCAGCCAAAGGAGCCACGATGAATACCCACAACTGTGAGAGCGCCTGACCTCCGGCAAAGATTGCGGGAGCAATACTGCGGGCAGGATTGACCGATGTTCCGGTTACGGGAATACATGCAATGTGAACCAATACCAATGTAAGACCTATCACCAGACCTGCAAATTTAGGCGTTGAGTTGCTCTTTGCGGTCGTGCCCAAAACAACCAATACAAAAATAAAGGTAAATACTGCCTCTGCCACCAATGCGGGAATCAGCATACCCTCGGCAAACGAGTTCGCACCCGTGCCTTCAATGCCCAGACCGCAAGTGATGATAGCCAAAATACCCGAACCAATCAATGCGCCGATTACTTGCGCACCCATATAAGAAAGCGCCTCGCACGATTTCATGCGACCACTCATCCATACGCCGAGTGTGATGGCGGGATTGATGTGGCAGCCTGATACGTCACCAATTGTGTAAGCCATTGCGACTACCGAAAGTCCGAATGCAAAAGCGATTGTCAATACTGCTGCAACAGATGTCGCGCCACCGTTCAAAACGGCTGTTCCGCAACCCATCAATACGAGAACCATGGTTCCCAACATTTCTGCAAAAAGTTTCTTTTTCATGACGTTAGTATTTAAAGGTTTGTTTCTTCAAAGATAAGAAAAAAGCAAATGAATTTCAATTTTTGGCATATATTTTTCGAAAAACAAAAAACCTGTAAGAACTTTTATTGGAGACTCCGCAAAGTACTTAGAGCCAAGAAACTTGAAATAAAAAAAGACGGCCCCAATTGGGACCGTCAAGATATTAAGTTGTTAGGATTATTTGCAAATGTCAGCAAATTTCCTCAGATATGAGTCGTAAACCGAAATGAACGGACTGAACTTCTCGATATCTTTGGGCTGTTTGAAGATCTCGTTGAGTGACTGATTCCACTTGCCACCTTCTACGGGGATAATCTTCACGCTACCTTTAACCTCCTTAATGTCTTTTGCATAGTTGGGATAGCTGGTAACCTGACCTTTTCGGCCCATTCCCGAAACGATGGAGTTGATTGAAATAACCACACCGCGATCGGTCTCTTCAAGGTTTACATCGTCAACTGACGGCAATACAAGAATACCGTTTCCTGCTGCATCGGTACACAACAGTGCTCTCACACCCTGCTTGTTACCCTCAAAGTAGAGGTCGCCTGCCTCCATTGAGAACACGCCCAGGTCGTTTCCATGCTCCTTGCTGGGGATAGCGGTGTAGGGACCTTCGCCAATCCACTGGAAGTATTTGATGTCCTCGTTGAGCAACAGTGCAAGACCACTCTCCAAGATGAGCTTGTTGGTGCGGCGGGGAATCATGTTGAAATCAATATTCACACTGCCATCGGCATTGTTGCTCTTGTTGATGGTACCCTGATATCTCATCTCTCCATTGATGAATGTGTAGACACCGTCGCCGATATCGTCACCCTTCATCAGGTAGTCGAGTACATACTGACCGTTTGATTTTTCGAGAATCATATCCTCTGCGATTGACGGTTTGCGACCGGTACGCCAGAGAGGATATTCGGCGATATAATCATCGGCGGTTTTAGATGCGGTCATGCCATCGGTCAATGAAGAAACAAGGGCTGCATATTGCTCGTCGCTATTGAGAATGAAACTCTTCTCATTAACAATCAGGCCATTGGTTTTGTCTTTGAATTCGATGGTCAAGATGCACAACTCTTTATTCAAATCGGCATTGAGGTTGGTTTTGAAGTTGAGAGTTGCTCTCTGGTGAGGTGCGCAGTTGATGTCAGCTGTCTCGGTTGCAATGGTTTTGTTGTTGGCTTTTACGGTGATGGTAAACTCCACTCTGTCTTTGAGGTCAACGAAGTCGTAACGGTTCTCCAACTCAATCTTGAACTCGTTGGTACCCTGTTTTGCCTGCAACTTGTCGGTTACAACATATGCTTGTGCATAGTTCTTTCTCATGTTGTAGTAGTTGGGCAACGGAGTACGGTCGGGATAAAGCATACCGTCGGTACCCTGATTACCCTCCATCTTGATAACATCGGTCTCGCTAATCCATACGCGGTCGGTCCAAGCGAATCTGCCCGGATATACACTTTCGCGATCCTGCATACCCTGGTCAACCCACTCCCAGATTGCACCACCGGCCAGATTGTCATTATTCTGCATGAGTTCCCAGAGTTCTTTGTGATGCTCAAATGCCTGACCCAATGTGTGGCAATACTCGGTGATGATCATGGGGCGTTCACTACGTTCCGTGTAAGCCTTCAATCTTGACGGGGTAGGATAGTGAGGAGCAAAGATGTCAATGAACTCGGGGATATTGAAATCTAAGCTATTGAAATAACCACCAATCATCGGGTAGCAAATCGGACGAGAAGGATCATACTGCTGAACATATTGTCCGGTTACCTCAGTGATGGGCGTGAGGGGGTTCTCGTTACCGATACTCCAAATGATAACCGAAGGATAGTTCTTGTCGCGAACGATAGTTGCCTGTGCGCGCAAAATCAGGTTGTCCTGATAGGTGGTGTCGGTAAGATGCTCGTCGCCATAACCGAACGGAACCTCATCCATTACATAGAATCCGAGTGAGTCGCAAAGTTCATAGAAGCGAGGTTCGCGGGGGTAGTGTGATGTGCGAATGAAGTTTACGTTACCCTCTTTCATGAGCAGCATATCTTTCAAATTGAGCTCCTCGCTGATGACTTTTCCTGCATAAGGGTCTGTTGCATGGAGGTTTACTCCGCGCAGTTTGAACTGTTTGTTGTTGAGCAGGAGTTTCTGACCAACAACCTTAATCTCGCGGATACCGAAGATTTGAGTCAACTTTTCAATCTCTTTGCCGTTCTGCCATACCGAGTATTCGAGGGTATAGAGTGACGGAGTTTCGGCAGTCCAGAGGTGCGGTTTCTCAACACTCCAAACGTGTTTGATTGACTCCTGGTTTGATTTGTTGACAGCATATTCAAATTCATCTTTCACACCTTTGCCCGGGCAAAGAATAGTACCTTTGATAACGGTGTTTTTAGATGCGGGACCGCCAATCGTGAAGTCAAAAGTTACATCTGCACTCATGTTTTCATGTACTTTCGAAACCACGCGCATGTCTTTCATGTGGGTCTTAGGTACAGAGAACAGAGTTACATTGCGATGAATACCTACCTGACCCCAGTCGTCGTTGCCATCAAATTCGTAACCTTTGTGACGGGTGTATACGCGCATGGCAAGAGTGTTTTCGCCTTGTTTCACGAACTTTGTCAAGTCAAACTGGCAGGTGTTGTTTGCTACTTCCCAAGCACCGACATATTTGCCGTTAATCCACAAGTCATAAGCACGCAGTACACCGTCGAGATTGATGTAAACCTGCTGGCCTTTCCAGTTTTCGGGAATATTGAATGTGGTGCGATAAAGACCCGTTACGTCTTCGGGATGAGCATAGATGGCTGTCAGATAGCCCAAAGCATCCCAACATCCGGGAACGGGAATCTTGTCCCATGATGCGTAGTTGTAGTCCGGTTTGTAGAATTCGCTGTAAGCACTCCAATCGGTGCCGTTGATGAACATGAATGACCACTGTCCATTCAGGCTCTGAATCATCTCCTTGTCGGAGGGCATCAGTACGTTGTCTAACGGATTGGGGGTAGCAATCATCGTAGACACTGCGAATAATGATGCAAGAACCAATAAAAGTTTTCTTTTCATAATAAGTGTTTATAATAAATTAGATGTTTTGTTTCACCACAAATTTTCCTAACTACAAAAATAAACAAATATTTCAAAATTCCATATTTATGCTCCGAGTAATGTTATAAATATGGTTGATGTGTTGTGGATGGACAATAATACCTAATATCGGGTATTGTTTTTTGGAAAAAAATAGTGCACCTTTGTCCGATTATTTTGATTTAGGATGTATTTGTCTGAACTACAAACGGGAGAATCGGCCGTAATTGTCAAGGTGTCCGGTCACGGTGGTTTCCGTCGCAGAATACTTGAAATGGGTTTTGTGCGAGGGGAGACAATCACTTCTATTCTTAACGCACCGCTGAATGATCCCGTCAAATATAAGTTGATGGGATATGAGGTGTCGTTGCGTCGTAACGAGGCCCGAATGATAGAGGTGATGACCGAACAGGAGGCCGAGGAGTATTTTGCGGCACAGGAACATTTTATCTCGTATGATTATAATGTGGTTCAAAATGCGGTCAAGGCGCGTTCTCATGAGATAAATATCGCTTTGGTGGGAAATCCCAACAGTGGTAAGACTTCTATTTTTAATGCTCTTTCGGGTGGGCACGAGCATGTCGGCAATTATAGTGGAGTTACTGTCGATGCCAAGTTCGGACAATTCAAATATCGAGATTATAAGTTCAATGTTACCGACCTCCCGGGCACATATGCTCTGTCGGCCTACACACCGGAGGAGTTGTATGTTCGTCGCCACCTTATGGAGAATACTCCCGATGTTATTATAAATACGGTGGTGGCCTCAAATATTGAACGCAATCTGTTTCTCACCAGCGAACTGATAGATGCCGATCCGAAGATGGTGGTTGCTCTGAATATGTACGACGAGTTGGAGGCAAGCGGAGCAAAACTTGACTATGACTGTTTGGGACGTATGCTGGGTATTCCCATGATTCCGGTTGTGGCTCGAAAAGGACATGGTCTGAACGAATTGCTTGATAAAATCATAGAGGTCTATGAGAGCAGCGAGGAGAGGGTGCGCCATATCAGATATTCAGATTCGGTTGAACGAGAATTGGATACGATGACACGATTGATGAATCGTTCTCATGACGAGTTGCCGAAGAGTTTCCCGTTGAGATATTGGGCCTTGAAGATGTTGGAGGGCGATAAAGAGGTGGACTCCATGTTGTCTTCGTGCAGTAACTATAAAAAGTGGGTTTCGCAACGCCAAAAGAGTACACTGTATATAAAGAGTGTGCTGGATGAAGATATAGAAGCTGCTATTACGAACGAGAAGTACGGCTTTGTCAAGGGCGCGCTGAAAGAGACTTATATCCCGAATGAGCTCGAAGGGCAAGCACGTCATTCGGCCTTGGATAGCATTGTAACGAATAAGTATGTCGGATTTCCGATTTTTATATTGCTGATGTTCGTGATGTTCTCGGCAACCTTCTCGTTGGGCGCATATCCGCAGGAGTGGATAGAGAGATTTGTTGTGTGGATTGGTGATTTGGTGTCGGGCGTGATGAATGACGGTGCCTTGAAGGACTTGCTGGTCGGAGGTATCATCGGCGGTGTGGGTAGTGTTATCGTTTTCCTGCCTAATATTCTGATTCTCTATATGTTCATTTCACTGATGGAGGATTCGGGATATATGGCAAGGGCCGCATTTATCATGGATAAGATAATGCACAAGATCGGCCTGCATGGAAAGTCATTCATTCCGTTGATTATGGGATTCGGTTGCAATGTGCCGGCGATAATGGCCTCTCGTACTATTGAGAGCAGGAGCAGTCGTTTGATTACCATACTGATAAATCCGTTCATGTCATGCAGTGCCCGTTTGCCGGTGTTTATTCTGTTGGCGGGAACGTTCTTTCCGAAACATTCGGGTTTTGCATTGGGATGTATCTATTTTTTGGGAATTATAGTGGCGGTGCTTACTGCAAGATTGTTGCGACGTTTCTGGTTTAAGGAGGATGAAACTCCTTTTGTGATGGAATTGCCTCCGTATAGGGTGCCTACATTGAATGCTACGTTGCGTCATATGTGGGATAAGTGTCGTCAATATTTACAGAAGATGGGTGGCGTTATATTGCTGGCTTCCATTGTTATATGGTTCCTGAGCTACTATCCTCATCCGACAAATCGACGGGTGGAGAGAGATATTGTTGCAGCAGAGTTGGTTGCGGATGGCGAAGAGATCTCTTCTGCTGACAATGCCGCAACTCTGACACAAGAGGCTTCGTTGTATAGTGCCGAGAATTCTTATCTGGGACGTTTGGGACGTTTTTGCGAACCCATAATAGAACCGTTGGGGCTGAACTGGAAGGCTGGTGTCGCATTGTTGTCGGGAGTGGCTGCCAAAGAGATTGTTGTGTCCACTTTGGGCGTGCTGTATACGGGAGATAGTGAAACTGACGAAAGGGCTCTTTCGGGGCGTCTGATGCAGTCGGGTGATTTCGATATGGGTACGGCGGTTGCATTCATGATATTCATTTTGTTGTATTGCCCGTGTTTGGCTACCTTGACGGCCATTGCCAACGAAAGTGGAAGGTGGCGTTGGGCATTGTTCTCGGTGTTGTATAATACGGCTGTTGCATGGGTGTTGGCCTGGTTGGCGAGGTTGCTGATAAATATGTTGTGATGCAGGAGGTTATAGTATATCTCATAGGTATTGCCACATTGTTGATAGTAGGGCGGCGTATTGTTAAGAGAGTGCGCCGAGGGGCACGTAATACTTGTAGTGGTTGTTCGGCGGATTGTTCTGTTTGTCGTGAGATGAAAAACAATGAACAGAGGACAAAATAGCGTGAGTTCATATTAAATGGTTATATTTGCAATGTGTTGGGGGTCAGACTGCGACACATTTATTTTTTGATACGGTTCAGAATGAAGAGTAAATATCTTGTCTTGTTGTTGTTTTTAGGTTGTTTCTGTTCGACCTCTTCCATTGCGGTGCCCTCTTCTGTGGAAATGGCTCCTGATACGTTGTTGGTAGCGCAGGATTTAGACAGCACCCGCAAGGTGATATATACCGTGATAATAGATACTTTGGCTATCGATACGGTGGATATTTACAAGAATCGTCTTCCGGCGGGATATTCATATACGGCCGATGTGCTGGTTGATTATGCAAAAAAATATATAGGAACGCCATATAGGTATTCTGCACGAGGACCGTCGGCATTTGATTGTTCGGGATTTACGAGATATGTTTTCAATAAGTTTGATTACAAACTGGAAAACAGCTCCCGAAATCAATATCGTTCCTCAAAGTGGAGCAAAGTGGAACGGGATTCTCTCATGGTTGGCGACTTGGTCTTTTTCGGAGGGCGGTCGGCCTCTTCTTCGGTGGGTCATGTGGGGATTGTTTCGTCAATAGATGACGATGGAGATTTTTCTTTCATACATGCCTCCACGTCATTGGGTGTTTGTGAAACGGAGTTTTCCACGAGTCCTTATTATATAAGACGTTATTTGGGTGCCCGCAGAATCCTGCCCGAGTATGATACGATGTTTGTCGAGGGGGCAGAAGTGGAACAACTTACAGTTCGAGTGGAACGCCTTGAGCATCACGAATTGGCCGAAGATCAGAAAAATATATTGATTGCTGCTTCTTCACAAACACCAGCACAACAGGAGGCGCTTCAAACAATGCTTGATGCTACTGATGAGGAGACGTTGCAGGCTACACCGGTGGTTTATACGGAGGAGGTTCCAGTCGAGGACAATGCAACTCGGGAGAGTGAAAATGAGGAAGAAGAATATTATTCTGTTGTGCGTGGCGACTCGCCGTATGGCATTGCACGCAAGCATGGAATATCTTTGTCGCGTTTGTGTGAACTCAACAATATCTCCAATGTGAATTCATTAAAAATCTATCCCGGTGACAGATTGCGAGTGAAGTGATTGTGGGAAGTGCTATTTTGCTAAAAAAGACGAAATCAGATGGCGTATGGGTTTCAGACTGCCGAAACGGTGTCCCTGCCCGTCAAAATAGTTGAAGTTCTTGCATTGCGGATAACGGCTTTCAAGGTAGGTGTGATCTCCTAATCGTTCGTCATCGGTCGCCAAAACAAAACAAGTCAGTTCATCTTCAAGAACGATTGAGTTGAATTGTTCCTCTTCCAGTTTGCGGTATTTCTCAATATCCTGTTCTGTGAAGATATATTGCTTTCCCGTCACATAATTTTTATTCTTACCGATGTTGCGTGCAAGGGTTTCTGATGGCTTTGTGGTGGGGTTTATGGCCATGGCAGGATAGTGATGTGATGCTCCGCAAAGCAGTGCGAAAAAACCTCCCAACGATGTTCCTATTATCAGTTTCGGACGACGGGTTAGGCACAACGATTCGAGAGTTTTCTGCACCGCTGCTGGGTTTTTGTAATCAAACGTGGGTGCAACTATATTTACTCCCGGAAACATCTTTCTCAATGCTTCGGGTTTGGCACTATTGCCTGCCGAATTGAAACCGTGTATGTATATTATCGTATCCATGCCGATATCATGTGAACATCCAACCTCTGGACGGATTAAAGTTCCATTTTCTTTTTTGTGTCTTCGACGGTCGCTTGGTCGCATATCGCCTCCGCCAATGCAAGAGAAAAGGGGAGAGAATTGCCTGCTCCATTGGCTGTTATGATTTTACCGTCACACTCCACATTGTTGTCTGTTACGATGTAGTTCTGCTGCATTGTGTCGCGTACACTTGAATGGCAGGCAATGTGGCAACCGCGGGCAATTTCGTAGGTGTTCAATACGGTCGGAGCCCCACATATTGCAGCAATGTATTTGTTGTTGGCGGCGTAGTGTTTGACGATGTCGCCGACTTGTGTGGAGTTGCACAGATTGACATATCCGGGATAACCTCCCGGTAAGATTATCATGTCGCCGTCCAGACAATCGTTCTCAAATATTGTGGTGTCTGTTGTTATCTCTATGCCATGCGAAGAGCAGACATGCCTGCTCTCGGTTATGGATGTTGTGATGATTTCAACGCCACATCTACGCAATACGTCAACGGGGGTAAGGGCCTCGATTGTCTCAAATCCAGCGGCCATAAATATGTAAACCTTTTTCTTCATGTCGT
>JAGBHS010000063.1 GCA_017935385.1 Tidjanibacter sp. | reverse complement strand
ATAACTCGTCATTCCATTCGAATAGAGTTCGTAGGTCAGACGGTGGAGGCGACAGTTGGAGGTAAGTACTGGCAGGAAATCGGCCAGCTGATTGTCGTACGTTCTGATGCCTATAAGCGCTTTCTCCACATCGGTAACGGCCGTCAGCACCGACTTTTCGTACTCCGATACCGACTGGCGATACACCTCAAATGCAATTCGTTCGTTGTTGCGTGCCGCACCCCACGAGAAGATCGGTTGCGAAATGGCTCCTATCGCATTCCAATAGAACGGATTGCCGTCAAACAATCCCTTAACGGTATTGTCCAGTACTCCGCCCGAAGCGGTGAGATTGACCGACGGGAATCGTTGCGCCCTCGCATAACGCACCTTGGCTGCCGCAGCCGCCATGTCATAATAGGCCTTCAACACATCGGGACGACGTTCCAACAAATCGGAAGGCAACCCGACCGGTACATAATACG
The DNA here is from genome assembly GCA_017935385.1 of Tidjanibacter sp. Classification (GTDB taxonomy): domain Bacteria; phylum Bacteroidota; class Bacteroidia; order Bacteroidales; family Rikenellaceae; genus Tidjanibacter. Next base: position 7,466 of record JAGBHS010000063.1, on the reverse strand, counting down.
GCAACTGTGCCGGCACAAGACCACGGCACAAAAGTGTATCCTGCGGATAACTGTTCATCAACTCCGGCGAAAGCAACATGTCGGGATTCTGACCGAGCAGTTCGTTCAGTGCCAGATTGGCCTGTACCATGGCACGACGATATTGCGGAATATCGGCGGCAGCCGTAGCCGTCATGCCTCGCGCCTGCAAAAGATCTATGGCCGACGAAAAACCGTACCCATACATAGAATCTATCTTCGCCTGCTCCTGAACCCTCAACGCATAACTCCTCTCGGCAATGGCTAACGATCGGGCATACTCCAACCACTGGAAATAGGCCTCTGCCACCTGCGTCACCAGCGACAGCATCACACCGCGATAGGCATACTCGGATGATAGTATCTCGGCACGCGCAGCATCGGTACTGCTTTTCAATGCACCAAAAAGCGAAATCTGCCACGACATATCGGGCTGTATGAAATACTCCTGCTCTATGGCCCTGCGCGTTCCCTCCACCTCGGTATATTCGCCCTCGGCCGAGGCCTTGACACCAAAATTGGGCAAGAACGAAGCACGTGCAACAGCCAGCGAATAGCGAGATTGTTCCACGGCCGAGGCCGCAGCGGCAAGATCATGATTGTTGGCCAAAGCCACCTTGATGAGCCGATTCAGCGTGGTATCCCCAAACATGGTCCACCACTCCAAATTGACCACCAGATCAGTCGTATCGGGCATGGCCAAAACATACCCCTCCCGCACCTCAATGTCGGGCTGGATGACTCTCATGGAACAGCCCGAAAACAAGGTTGCCGCAAGCACTATTGATAACCATTTATTTTTCATCTCTTATTACTTTTTTATTTCACTGCTATATTGCCTGCAAGTATTTTGTTTACAGTACGAGGAGCATCAAAGCTTCTCGCCTCGGGCGCGACGAATCTCCCGTAGGCGATCGAAATTGGCCAGACGCCCCACAAGGTAATAGAGTGCAGGGTAGAGAAAAATTCCCAGTATAGTCGCCACTCCCATTCCTCCGACCAGAGCCATACCAATGATTTTTCGTGCCGTAGAGAAGGCTCCCGAGGCAAACACCACCGGCAGAACTCCGATGATGAATGCAAAAGCCGTCATCAGGATGGGACGCACTCGCAATGCCGCCGCACCAAGAGCCGACTCTTCAAGCGACTTGTTCTCCTCAAAGAACATCTTGTCGGCATACTCCACCACCAGAATGGCATTCTTGGCCGCCAAACCTATCAACATGACCAGCGAAATGACCATGAACACATTGTCGGCATAAGCGGGGTCCAACAGGTGGGCCAGCCACACAAACAACAACGCACCGAAAACCGCAAACGGCACTCCCAACAAAACGCTGAACGGCAAACTCCAACTCTCATACAAAGCCGCCAAAGCAAGAAATACAAACAACAAAGCCAAAAGATATGTGTAAACCGTATTGGACGAGGAGTTGCTCTCCTGGAACGAAACACCGTTCCACGCAAGCGTAATATCGTCGGGCATCTCGGTGTCGACCAGCTTCTGCAATGCCGTCATGGCCTGTGCCGTTGAAACGCCTTTGGCAGGAGTGGCTGTATAGGCTATTGCATTGTAGAGATCAAACTGCGATATATACTCTACTCCCACCGTATCCTTTATGGACACAAACGACGACAACGGCAAACTCTCGCCCGAACCGTTCTTGATATAATAACCATTCAGATCACTCTCATTGTCACGATACTGCGCCTGAGCCTGAATATATGTGTCATACAATTTGCCGAAACGGTTGAAGTTATTGATATAGGTACCGCCGAGGAATGTGGACACCAGATTGTGAAGTTCCGTTAGCGACACTCCTTCCTGCATGGCCAGATCGCGATTTACGATCAGTTTGCGTTGCGGCACTCCCGCATTGAACTGCGTGGTCACCGAGGCAAGTTCAGGCAGTTTCTCGGCTTTGGACAAAAACTTATCGCCCTGCTCCGCCAAATATCCTATCTCGGAACCGCCCCTGTCCTGCAACACGAAAGTCACACCCGACACCACTCCGAGTCCCGGAATAGACGGCGGTTCGAAAGCATAGAACTGCGCCTCGGGAACAGCGGCATAGAGTCGTTCGTTAATCTCGGCGGCAATCTGTGCGGCACTCTGTTTGCGTTCTTTGAATGGTTTGAGGGTAACGAAGATTATACCGTCATTCGTGGCCGCGATATTTGATATCATATCAAAACCCGATGCCGAAGACTGGGTCTGCACGCCACTCACCTGACCAATCACCGTACGCGCCTTATCAATAGCCGCCTGAGTGCGTGTAACACCTGCCGCCTCGGGCAGTTGCACCGTCACCATCAGATATCCCTGATCCTCGGTGGGGAGGAATCCGTCAGGCAATAGTTTGAAACCGCCCCATATGCCCACCAAAGCAGCCACAACCAGAATCACCACTCGCACCGTATGACGCACCACCACCTTCGAGAAGGTCATATAGTTCTGCATACGACGATCGAACCAACGATTGAAAAGTCCGAAGAAACCCTTTTCAGCCTTTTTGTGGGGTCGCAAAATCATGGCACACAAGGCGGGCGACAATGTAAGCGCATTGAAAGCCGATATGACCACCGACACCGCAATGCCCACCGAAAACTGCTGGAACAGTTTTCCCGGCACACCCCCCGTAAACGAAACGGGAATAAAGACGGCCAAAAGCACCACGGTGGTTGCAATGATGGGCGAGGCCACGTTTTTCATGGCAGCAAGTGTAGCCTGTCGCGGCGTCATTCCGCGTTCCATGTTCACCTGCACCGCCTCAACAACCACAATCGCATCATCCACCACCAAACCGATGGCCAGCACCAGACCCAACAACGAAATGATATTTATCGAGAATCCGAACAACGGGAACAACATGAATGCTCCCACCAACGAAACGGGTATCGCCACCAACGGAATGATGGTCGCACGCACATCCTGCAAAAAGAGATAGATGATAACAATAACCAGCAACAAGGCAAAAATCAGCGTCTTGACAATCTCTCTGATTCCTTCGCCGATGGTGGTTGTGGCGTCCACTATGGTGGCATACTCCACACCATCGATGAAACGTTCGGAGAGCTCCTCCATCTTGGCCTTCACCTGCGCGCCCACCTGCATGGCATTGCTGCCGGGAGTCTGATAAACAATCATCAGCGCACCCGGAGTACCGTCAAAGTCGGAAAGCACTCCGTATGACTGACTGCCCAGATCGACCGTAGCCACATCCTTCAAACGCACCTGACCACCCTCGTTGTCGGCACGAATGATTATGTTCTCATACTCTTCGGCCGTATTTATCTGTGCATCGGTTGTAACCGTGTAGGTGAAAACCGAAGGCTCATCAAGAGGTTGGGCTCCGAGTTTGCCGGCAGGAAAAACATCAGCCTGCGACTCCACCGCCGCAATAATCTCCTCCACCGACATATCATAATAATCCAACATTTCGGGCTTTATCCAGATGCGCATCGAGTACTCGCCTGCACCCATAATCTGCACATTACCCACTCCGTTTATGCGCAACAACTCATCCTTGATGTTGATATAGGCATAATTTGAGAGAAAGTTGCTGTCGTAACGGCCATCGCTGTGCAGCGCATAGACAAGAATGAAACCCGTTTGCAGTTTCTGGGTGGTGACACCCTGCTGCACCACCGCCTGCGGTAACAGAGCTGTGGCCGATGAAACATTGTTCTGGGTGAAAATCTCATCCATATCGGGATCGGAATCAATGTCGAATATCACCTGCACCGTTGCCGAACCGTCATTAGCCGCAGTGGTCTGCATATAGAGCATGTCGCTAACTCCCATGATACTCTGCGCAATGGGCGTGACAACGGCATCGTTCACCACCTTGGCGTCGGCACCCTGATAGTTGGCCGAAACACTCACCACAGGCGGAGTGATATCGGGATACTGTTCAACGGGCAGACGACCAATGGAGATTACTCCCAAGAGAACTATGATGATTGAGATGACCATCGCGAAGATGGGCCTCGAAACAAAAAACTTTTCCATAACAACATGTTTTTATCGAAACTCTCCCTACAATGCGACTCCACTCATGACGGGTTCAATCTTGGCTCCGTTGCGGGCCTTCATCTGACCCGACACAAGCACCCTCTCTCCCGCATTGACTCCTTGACGGATAATCCACATCGTGCCGAACGTATCTCCCAGTACCACAGGGCGATATTCCAACGTACTGTCGGGCTTCACCACCCAGACACTATTGACATTCTGCACCTGACTCACCGCCTGTTGAGGTACCAGAAGAGCTCCCGCACGACTTCCCACATTGGCCGACACCGAGGCATACTGACCGGCCTTTAAGGTCCCGTCGGGATTGGGGAACTCCACCACCAACACAATGGCGCCACTCTGCGAACCGACATCCTTCTCCGTATAAGAGTATTTACCCGCGTAAGGATAAACCACTCCGTCGTCAAGTATCAGGCGTATGTCGGAAAGCAACGTATCATTGTCATAGGTGGGTTCCGCCCCAAATTCCACATTCCTAATAGCATAATATGTAGCCATGGGCAACGATATTTCGGCCGTCACCTTCTCGGTGTCGGAGATGGTACTCAACGTTGAGAACTGAGTACCTGCACCCACATAATCCCCCACCGATGCGGCCGTCTCGCCTATTATTCCCGAGATGGGTGCATATATTTTTGAGTATTGAAGATTGATTTGCGAATTGCGCAGTGCCGCCTCGGCCATCCTCACCTGTGCCTGTGCCGATGCAAACGATGCCCGGTATTGGTCAAGCGCACTCTGACTGATGGCTGCCAACTCGGCCAAAGGGATGGCTCTCTCATAGTTTTTCTCCGCTTCGAGCAACGACACACGGGCTGCTTCAAGCGAAGCCTGATCGGAGAGAACGTTAAGATTGAGCTGCGAAGGATCGATCTCATAAAGCAACTGCCCCTTACGAACGGGACGTCCCTTTTCATAGTGTTTGGCAAGCAGATAACCCGACACACGAGGTTGAATAACCACCTCGCTGTTGGCACTGAGTCGACTGGTAAAGGTCATACGCTGATAGACGTTCTCGCGGGTAACCTCAACAACATCCATACGTGGTACCGCTTGTTGTTGAGGGGTGTGATGTTGCTTCTTGCATCCGCACAAAACAACCGACAACAACAACGGTGTAAGTCTGATAAAAAAGATTGATTTTTTCATGGTTTCGGTATGTTTTACTCAACCGGTCGAGCAAAAAACATACCGAACAACATCAAAGCCTCTCCAACAGCCGTTCTACAAACGGACACTGCTCATAATTGGTCATATCAACACAAACCGGAACAACGGCTATATAACCATTGGCCAATGCCCACTCATCCGTATCCTCCGCCTGAGGCTCCCAATTTACAAACGATCCCGTCAGCCAAAAGTACTCTCTGCCGCGTGGATCATAACGTTTCTCAAACACCTCACGCCAATATCCGCGCGTCTGACGGCACACCTTATAACCCTTTATCTGGTCGGGACGTGCCACAGGTATATTTACATTCAGACAAAATATATCCTTATGTTCCATGGCCAGTACTGCGGGGACAAGTTTCTTGGTGAACGCAATCGCCGCCTCGAAATCGGCATCGGCATCGTGGCTGCACAAAGAGAGACCCACGGTCGGAATCTTATAGAAACTCGCCTCTATGGCCGCACCCATGGTACCCGAATAAAGCACATTTACAGCCGCATTGGATCCATGATTTATTCCCGATATATTAAGCACCGGCTTCTCGTCGGTGAACATATAATCAAATGTTAGTTTCACACAGTCCACCGGTGTTCCGCTGCACTCATATATCTGCACATCCTCCTCGTCACGAATCTTGTTGAGAAACAAAGGCGCCGACATGGTGAATGCCTGCGACATTCCCGAACGACCCTCCGAAGGCACCACAGCCACAATTCGACCGAACGGACGTAAGGCTTCTATCAACAAATTAAATCCTTTGGCTTTCGAGCCATCATCATTAGTTACAAATATCAGCGGTTTCCCCATTTTTAAACAACTACTTATGTGGTTTTAAATACTGTTCTTACTAATTATCTTGTTCGCTTACTGCAAATAAGTTCTTTTTAATCTCAAAAACTTGTATGATTTGAAATTTTGTTCTTGCAACTTACCTTATTCCCTGTTGCAAATAAGTTCTTTTGAATCACAAAGACCTTTACTCTTACCATCTTCGCCACAAAGATAACTTTTTTTCGCATATAGCTACCCATACCAAAAACATCCAATCTCCACTCTCAAATCCATCCGAATACTATAACTCGCATCAATTAAGACAAGTCGCAAAGAGATAATTAAAAGTTTTTTCTTCAAAAAGAGGTGAATGGTGCGATGAGATACGGAAAGTAGCAACATCGGTATTTCGCACCACAAAAGTTTTTAAAATAAAAAAAGAGTTACGGGAGGAGATGGAGTATGGGAGGTAGCAATGCCAATATTTCGCACCACAAAAGTTTTTTTGAACAAAAAGTTTGTATTTGACGATATTTTCGTATCTTTGCGCCCGCATGCAGGAATCTCTCGCGAGAACACAGGAGTCCGTGATATTCCGCACTTAAATTTTAACCGGTTAATTAAAACAATGGACGAATTAATCAGAATTGCAGAAGCGGCAATGTGGGAGAAAAAAGAGTACCCCGCATTCAAAAGTGGAGACACCATTACCGTTACTTATCGCATCGTTGAGGGTAACAAGGAGCGTCAGCAGAGCTTCCGTGGTGTTGTAATCCAGATCAAGGGTCGCGGTGTTACCAAAACTTTCACCATCCGTAAGATTTCTAACGGTGTAGGTGTTGAGCGTATTTTCCCCGTTAACTCACCTGATATCATCAGCATCGAGGTTAACAAAGTGGGTGTTGTACGTCGTGCTCGTATCTACTACTTGCGCAAACTCACCGGAAAGAAGGCCCGCATCAAAGAGAAACGTTACAACTCGGCAAAAAAAGCAGAGTAGTTTCAAAGATGCCGCAAAGAAAAAACGCATTCCAAAACGGGATGCGTTTTTGTTTTTTTCACAAAAAATCATACCTTTGATTTTTAGTATATTATACGTATGTAATATTATAGAAAAACCTAATTACTCTAAAACAAACTAAAACTTACAACCATGACAAAACTACTTAAAAACTGTCTGCTCGGTATGGTTGCGCTGACCACTGTTTCGGCAGTTCAGGCACAACGCCTCTACAACCAACCGCAAAAGGTGGACAAAACCACCGTCACCATCAATGTGGATGAAGGCGAGGATATCATCAGCCGTCACATCTACGGCCATTTCTCGGAACATCTGGGCCACTGTATCTATGGCGGTCTGTGGGTAGGAGAAGACTCTTCCATCCCCAACATCAACGGTGTCAGAAAAGACATCATCGATGCCATGAAACAGATCAAGATCCCCAACCTGCGTTGGCCGGGCGGATGTTT
>JAGBHS010000062.1 GCA_017935385.1 Tidjanibacter sp. | reverse complement strand
GCCCCAGCCCGAGGAACGTACGGCAGCCTATTACCATCAGCGTCATTGCGCGCAGTTTGTACAGGATGCCGCCCGTATAGTTGGTGAATATCTCAACAAGGCCGAGTAGACCGACAAGAAACGGTCGCAACGAGGTTAACACAACGCGCTATCAATAAAATACCTATATATTATAAAAAAGGGGCGAAAAGAGTTGTTATTCAAAAAAAATGACTACTTTTGTGCCCGCAAGCGGCCATGGGGACAACGTTGGTTGAGTGACGTTGCCTGAGTACCGCCCAAGATTATTAACAAACATAAACATTTCAGAACAATGAAAAGTATTCAGCTCAACGGTGTAAAACGCACCGACTTCGGTAAAAAATCGGCAAAAGACATCCGTCGTGCCCAGATGGTTCCCTGCATCATCTATGGTGGTGAGAACGCAGAGGTTCATTTCTCAGTTGAGGCCAAGTCTCTCAAACAGCTCCTTTACACTCCCAACTCTTATATCGTAGAGTTCGATATCGAGGGTAGCAAAGAGGTGGGTGTTCTCCGCGAGGCACAGTTCCACCCCGTTAAGGAGTACTGCCAGCACTTGGATTTCTACCGTGTTATTCCCGGCAAACCCGTTGCTATCGACGTTCCCGTTAAGATTACCGGTAACTCTGAGGGTGTAAAAGCCGGTGGTAAATTGAACGTTTCAAGACGTAAACTCCGCATCAGCGCTTTGGCAGAATATCTGCCCGATGAGATTGTTGTTGACATCACCGAGCTTGGCTTGGGTAAATCAATCTCTTGCAGCGACCTGAACATCGAGAACGTAACTATCCTTACCCCCGCTTCAGCACAGATTTGCAACGTATTGGCAACCCGTGCATCACGTAGCGCAGAGGCAGCTGAGGAGTAATCACGAAAAGGTTACAAATAAAAAAAGAGTCGAGGAATTCGACTCTTTTTTTATGCCTTTATGCAATGTGATTTCATGCGACAAGCGACGCCACGCCAAAAGATTGATTGCCATACCACGCCGAACCAGCCACATGAGACCATCTATCGTGCCGGAGCAGGCGCCTCTCCTTTCGTCACTTTCACTTTCTTGGTCTGGAAGTTCTCAATCACTCCTTTTTCAAGATTACCATCGGTAACATAGGTCAAGTCCAGATTCTCAAAAGTCACATCCTTAATCTCAAATCTATCCGAAGGCGACATCAGCAGCACCGTACCACAGGTCATCTTCATATTCTTGAACACAATGTCGTTGGCATAAGACATCGGGATGTCTTTACGGTCTTTCAGGTCAAAGAACTGACTCCAACCGCCCACTTCGAGGAACGAGCGAGAGGCGTATCCCGAAATATTCTCAATGGTAATAAACTCATAGTGTTGCGGAGTGTCGAAACGCATTTTGAGATAAAGCACCTTCATCGCACCATCCATGTGACAGTTGCGCATATAGATATTATAATCATGTACCGACTCGCTTCCGCAGGTCAGTGCGCTGTGGCAGAAACCAAACGTACAATCCTCAATAAGGATGTTGATATTAGGACCATTGTTGGGTTCCTGATCTGCCCACGGACCTTTACCGCCTTTGAGAGCAATGGCATCATCACTCACCGACATATAACAATCCTTCACCAGCACATTCTTACAGAAGTCGATATCGATAGCATCCGAACTTGGTGCGGGAATAGGCGCATGGGGCGCAAAGATATGCAGGCCCATCAGTTTCGCATTGTCGCAACGATAGATATGCGTGGTCCAGAAGGGCGAATTTTTCAGCGTCACATCCGAGAGCTGGATGTTGTCACAATTTGAAATAAAGAGCAGTCGGGGACGCATCTCATCCATATTGGTGCAGGTGGGGATCACTCTGCGACGCAACCAGAAAGAACGCCAATAACGTTCGCCATTACCGTTCACCGTACCTTCGCCCGAGAGAGAGAAGTTATCCACCTCAATGGCATTGATAAGGGCTGCAAAATATTTCAGGTTCTGTCCCTCGACACGTGCATCAATAATATCATAGTGACTGATATCATCACTTCCTTTCAACGTTGCACCTTTGGCCAGATGGAAATGTGTGCCCGGTTTGAAAAACAGAGAGCCACTCAGGAACGTACCTTCGGGCAGATATATCACGCCGCCGCCCTCTGCCGACGCTTTATCAATCACCGCCTGCAACGCCGCGGTCTGCAACAAGGTGCTGTCTTTCACCACGCCATAATCGGTGACATCATATATTTTCCCCAACTTATTGATATCCACTCTTTCGGTATTCTTAAACCAGTCGGAAATGGGTGTGCCGTCGGGCCACACATCCTTCGCTGCCGAGGCCGAACCCATGCCCAGCAATCCAACAAACAGCAAACATGCAATTTTTGTACAGATGGTCTTCATAGTTTTTTACAAAATTTTAATTCATACAAATATACAAAAATCTTTCTCTACTTAACTCCCAATATCATACATAATTATCTGTTCCCTCCCGCAAAACAAAAGCGACTCCTTTGCGGGAGTCGCTTTCATATATAAATATAAGGTATACTCTTACTAACCCAAGAAACCGAGCAAGATACCGGCAGCAACAGCACTACCTACCACACCGGCCACATTGGGACCCATGGCATGCATAAGCAGATAGTTGCTCTTGTCGTAGTGCAGACCCACCTCCTGAGAGATACGAGCAGCATCGGGCACAGCCGATACACCGGCATTACCGATCAGCGGGTTGATCTTGTTACCCTCTTTGAGGAACAAGTTGAAGAACTTCACAAAGCAAACACCAGCAGCGGTTGCGATGAAGAACGACAACGCACCCAGACCAAATACCATAATCGATTTGGGAGTAAGGAAGGTAGAAGCCTGAGTAGAAGCACCCACAGTCACACCCAACAAAATGGTTACGATATCCATCAACTGGTTAGCAGCAGTATTTGCCAAACGTTTGGTTACACCACTCTCCTTCAAGATGTTACCGAAGAACAACATACCCAACAGGGGCAGACCCGACGGAACCAAGAAACAAGTGAGCAACAAACCGATGATCGGGAAGATAATCTTCTCGGTCTGCGAAACGGGACGAGGAGGACGCATCTTGATAAGACGCTCCTTTTTGGTGGTGAGAAGTTTCATCACGGGCGGCTGGATAACGAGCACCAATGCCATATACGAGTACGCCGAGATTGCAATAGCACCCATCAAATCGGGAGCAAGTTTCGACGACAAGAAGATAGCGGTAGGTCCGTCAGCACCACCGATGATACCGATAGCACCTGCCTCAGCACCGGTGAAACCGAGTGCCAATGCAAGGATGTATGCACCAAAGATACCGAACTGTGCCGCAGCACCGATAAGCATAAGTTTCGGGTTAGACAGCAACGCCGAGAAGTCGGTCATTGCGCCGATTCCGAGGAAGATCAACGGGGGATAAACACCCTTCACAACTCCGAAATAGAGATAGTTAAATACCGAACCGTCCTCGTAGATACCGATCTGCAAGCCATCATAGAAAGGAATGTTACCGATCAAGATACCGAAACCGATAGGCACGAGCAACATGGGCTCAAATTTCTTTGCAATTCCGAGGTACAAGAAGATAAGGCCGATAACGATCATGATGATGTTACCGATCTCGGCATTATGGAATCCTGTATACCCCCAGAACTGTTGCAGGTTTTCAAGCAAGAAAGAGCCGCCTGCCTCCAAAATCATATTAAACATAGCTCAACTCCTTCTTTATTATTCAATTGTAAAGAGCAGATCACCCTCCAAAACAGAGTCACCCTTCGACTTAGCGAAGCTCTTGATAACACCGGCTTTGGGAGCATCAATATTGTTCTCCATCTTCATAGCCTCCAAAACGATAATGGTCTGGCCGGCAGTTACGGTTGCACCAACAGCAACTTTAACCTCCAAAATAACACCGGGCAGCGGGCTCTTCACGGGAGCGCCAGCACCACCTGCGGCGGGAGCAGCTGCGGGGGCAGCAGCAGGAGCGGCAGCGGGGACAGCAGCGGCGCGCGAACGGGCAACGGGTGCCTTGAATGCGGGAGCAGCAGCTTTCTCCTCACCAACCTCGACATTATACTCTGCACCGTTTACCGATACATTGGCAATGCCGTTTTCGATTTCGTTTACGGCAACGTTATACTCCGTACCGTTTACTTTGATTTTATACTCTTTCATCTTCTAAATTCTAAATGTTAGTGTTTTACTTGATTCTACTACCTTCCGTCATCTCACTGCTTTTTGCGCTCCACGGAGAGTGCTCAAAGCTGGGATCAAACGTAATGACATAAGACTCTTTGTCGTGGCTGTCTGACTGATACAGACAGAGTGCCGTAGCGATTGCGGCTGCCAACTCTGCATCTTTCGAGTTGCCGGCTGCGGCTGTCGGTTCTACTGCAACGGCAACTTTCTCTTCGCCCTTGTTCGAACGAGCAATCATAACCTTGCCGAGTATTTTCAGCACCAAGAAAATAAGTATCAATGCGCTGAACACAACCGACATTGCCACCAATGCCATCATACCGCCTTTGGGGTCGCGCTGACGGAACAACTCGTGACGAGGAGTGAGAGACAATACCTCATTTGCCGAACCCATAGAGGCATAGTCCAACTGAACAAGACCCTCCTGATCAGCTGCCATACCATAAGATACGTCTGCCAATGCATTTGTAGGCAGAACCAAAGAGTCGATAACATCCTTACCGCTTGCCTGATAAAGTTTTACCATGGTAGCGTTTTCCAAAGAAAGACCCGTATGGAAGTTGGTACGCGAAGTATTGGGTTCCGCGGGGTTATCGAAGTAGAGCACCAGGAATGAGAGGGGACCAAGAGTTGTATTCTTATCCGAGGGGATAACGCATCTCTTTTCGCTGCCATCGGCGTAGGTAACACCCACATAACAGCCGCTGACCGTCACTCTCTCGTATCCGTTGTTGAACAACTCCATCCAAGGTGCGTGAACACCGAAGACGTCGGTTGAGCTGTTCTCGTTGTTAACGAGTATTTCGTTTATTCTGACATTGTTCACACCCTGTGCCTGCACCGACATGGCGGCTACCGTACACAAGAGTGACAATATCGCTATTTTAATTGTCTTTCTCATGTTACAGAGGAATATTAGAGTGTTTCTTAGCGGGATTAACAAGACGTTTGTTCTTCAACATCTCCAAAGCGCGGATTACGCGGAAACGGGTATTGCGCGGCTCGATAACGTCATCGATGTAGCCATATTTGGCAGCATTGTACGGGTTAGAGAATTTGTCGTTGTACTCTTTCTCTTTCTCGGCGATGATAGCTGCCTGAGCCTCGGGAGTCTCTGCTGCTTTGATATCCTTTGCGTAGAGAACCTCAACTGCACCGCTTGCACCCATAACTGCGATCTCTGCGCTGGGCCATGCGTAGTTGATGTCACCTCTGATGTGTTTTGAAGACATAACGATGTAAGCACCACCGTAAGCCTTACGCAAGGTAACGGTAACTTTGGGAACCGTAGCCTCGCAATAAGCGAAGAGCAATTTAGCACCGTGATTGATTACGCCGCCATACTCCTGACCTGTTCCGGGCAAGAATCCGGGAACGTCAACCAAAGTAACGATAGGAATATTGAATGCGTCGCAGAAACGAACAAAGCGAGCTGCCTTGCAAGAAGCCTTGATATCGAGCACACCTGCCATGAATTTGGGCTGGTTGGCGATGATACCGACACTCTGACCGTTGAAACGAGCAAAGCAAGTGATGATATTACGAGCATAGCTCTCCTGAGTCTCCAAGAACTCGCCATTATCCACAACGGCGCGGATAACATCATACATATCGTACGGTTTGTTGGGGTTGTCGGGAATGATCTCGTTCAACATATCCTCGCAACGGTTGATTGCATCGGTAGCAGCAACCTCGGGAGTAGTCTCCATATTGTTCTGCGGGATGTAGCTGATGATGTCGCGAACAAGGCTCATGCACTCCTCCTCGGTGTCGATTGCGAAGTGGCAAACGCCCGATTTGGTAGAGTGAACAGAAGCACCACCCAGCTGCTCGGTAGTAACAACCTCGCCGGTAACGGTCTTAACAACCTTCGGACCGGTCAAGAACATGTAGCTGGTGTCGCGTTTCATGATAACGAAGTCGGTCAATGCGGGGCTGTAAACTGCACCACCTGCGCAGGGGCCCAAGATAACCGAAATCTGCGGGATAACACCCGAAGCCATTACGTTACGCTGGAAAATCTCGGCATAACCTGCCAAAGCGTTAACACCCTCCTGGATACGAGCGCCACCCGAGTCGTTCAAACCGATAACGGGAGCACCTGCCTTCATAGCCATATCCATGATTTTGCAAATCTTCTCCGACATGGTGATCGAGAGAGAACCTGCCGATACAGTGAAGTCCTGTGCGAACACATAAACCAAGCGACCGTCGATGGTACCGTAACCGGTAACAACGCCGTCACCATAGGTGTGGCTCTTGTCCATTCCGAAGTTCGTGCAACGGTGAGTCACGAACATATCGAATTCCTCAAAACTGCCTTCGTCGAGCAACATAGCGATGCGCTCACGTGCAGTATACTTGCCTTTTTCATGCTGTGCGTCGATTCTCTTCTGACCGCCGCCCATTTTGGCCTCCTCGCGAAGTTTAACCAAACCTGCAATTTTATTCTGAATTTCGCTCATAATATTATGTTATGGATTATTTGTTTTTGTCCTCACAAAGTTCTGTCAAAACACCCTTGGTCGATTTCGGATGAAGGAATGCGATAGTAAGACCCTCGGCACCTTTACGCGGGGTTTTGTCGATCAATCTGATCTCCTTCTCCTCTGCCTCTGCCAAAGCGCCCTCGATACCCTCAACAGCAAAAGCCACGTGGTGTACACCCTCACCTTTGTTCTCGATGAATTTAGCGATGGTGCTCTCGCAGCAAGTGGGCTCCAAAAGTTCAATCTTGGTCTGACCTACCTTAAAGAATGCAGTCTTAACTTTCTGATCTGCCACCTCTTCGACATTGTAGCACTTCATGCCCAATACCTGCTCATAGTACGGAATAGCCTCTTCCAAACTCTTTACGGCAATTCCGAGATGTTCAATGTGTGAAATTTTCATTACTCCGAATTTTTAATATATTAATTTACGGTTTTTTTACCTCTATCTATTCGTTATCTCGCCTGTCGGCAACGTTCTTGTCTTCATTTTCAAATACCGCCTCGCCCTACGAAGCGAAACAAAACAAAACGCTACAAAGTTACGGATTATATTTGACATAAACATCTTTACAACGCCATTTTTTTAATATTTACAGCCCTTTTTTAGTGCTCTCAATCAACATTTTTTCACAACAAGACCAATCGACACCCGACCAAACAAAAATCCGACTTGAAAAAAAATAACCAATGAGTGAAAAATCCGCATTTGTGACTTATTTTTGTGACATGAAAAGAGTAGTTGTTGGACTTTCGGGCGGCGTTGATTCCTCGGTTGCCGCCTACCTGCTCAAACAGCAGGGATATGACGTATGGGGTCTGTTCATGATAAACTGGCACGACACCACAGGCACTCTCAGTGGCGAATGCCCCTGGGAGGAAGACGCACTGATTGCCGAGATTGTGGCAAAGCGACTTGACATTCCGTTCCGTGTGGTGGATCTGAGCAAAGAGTATCGCAAACGTGTGGTGGACTACATGTTTGCCGAGTATGAACGCGGACGCACCCCCAATCCCGATGTGCTTTGCAACCGCGAGATAAAATTCGATGTCTTTCTGCGAGAGGCCGAGAAGCTCGGTGCCGACTATGTTGCCACGGGTCATTACTGCCGTCGCGACGAAATAGAGAAAGACGGCACGACATACAGTCGCCTGCTAGCCGGTTGCGACCCGGGCAAAGACCAGAGTTACTTCCTTTGCCAACTATCACAAAACCAACTGAAAAACATCCTCTTCCCCATTGGCGGCATCATGAAAAGCGAGGTGCGTGCCATTGCCGAGGAGCAGCATCTGGCAACAGCACACCGCAAAGACTCGCAAGGCATATGTTTTGTAGGAAAAGTAGACCTACCCGTCTTTCTGCAACAAAAGCTCAAAGCCGCCAAAGGCGACATTGTGGAGATTGCAAAAGATTGGTCGGGCTATACGAATGACGGCGATGACGACCTGGCCGCACTCTCAACACCCATAACCTACTCGGCCAAAGATGGCAAGAAAGTTGGAGAGCACAACGGAGCCCACTTCTACACCATCGGTCAGCGCAAAGGGCTGAACGTGGGAGGCAAAGCCGAACCTCTTTTTGTACTGGCGACCGATGTAGAGAAGAACATAATTTATGTGGGGCAGGGTCAGGATCATCCGGGCCTGTATCGCAAAGCGTTGCACATAAAGCCAGATGAGATGCACTGGATACGTCCCGACATGGCGCTTAACGAGGGCGAGGAACACCGATTCAGCATGCGCATACGCTATCGCCAGCCGTTACAGGGAGGCACCTTGAAGATGACTGCGGAGGGCGGTTACATCGTCTTTGACGAGCCCCAACGCGGTATTACGGCAGGTCAGTTTGCGGCTTGGTACGACGGTGAGGAGCTGGTCGGTTCTGGTGTCATCGACAAATAAAGTCACAGCACCACAAACACAGATAAGAAGATGGCATTCAATTTATTCAAGAAAAAGAAAGCGGCAGAACCCGTCATTGAACCACAGAAAAAGTACCGATTGGGACTGGCGTTGGGTGGTGGCGGAGTCAAAGGCGCAGCCCATTGCGGAGTATTACAGGCTCTGCATGAGTTCGGCATCGAACCCGACATAGTTTCGGGCACAAGTGCAGGTTCCATTGTGGGCGCCCTCTATACAGCAGGCATGACTCCGGTAGAGATATGCAATCTTTTCATCCTCAAAGAAGCCAAAGACCTGATAGACATGCAGTTGCCCACACGCGGACTATTTGATCACAAGCCCCTGTTGGAGTACCTGAAAGAGATTCTTCCCGTCACCCGATTCGAGGAACTGAAAAAGCCGCTGCGCATAGTGTCGTGCGACCTTGATGCCGGCAAAACCGTAATATTCGAAAGTGGCGAGTTGGCACCGCGTATCATGGCCTCATGTTGCATTCCGGTCATATTTCCACCCATCAACATAGAGGGTACAAACTATGTGGATGGCGGAGTTTTCATGAATCTGCCAGCCCTTCCGTTGCGCGAGGAGTGCGAAACACTGATAGGAATCAGCGTACACGCATCCGTTGCGGCAGAGTACAAGAATAATCTGGCAGGTGTGGCAATGCGTTCGTTTTACTTGATGTTCATCTCCAACACGTTGGACGACGCCCGCATGTGTGACATCCACATTGACGTCAATACCGAGGAGTTCAGTTCCTACGACCTGAGCAATATCGAGCTTCTCTTTGAACGCGGTTATCAGACCGCCGTAACAGCACTTGAATCACG
>JAGBHS010000061.1 GCA_017935385.1 Tidjanibacter sp. | reverse complement strand
CGGGATTCTACCCCACCACAAGCAGCATCTACAACAACTCGCCTTGGTTCGGTGCCGACCATCCCGATTGGGTCAGCTTCACCATGTGGTTCAAGAATCACGGCTACACCACCTATGGTTCAGGTAAAATCTACCATGCAGGTATTGAGGACACCGAGAGTTTCACCTATGGTGGCAAGAAGAGAATGAGAAACAAAGGTGTTGGCGATTTCAAACCCGGTTACGTATCTTATGAAGACCACAGAGCATTCGTTGCCCGCATGAAAGCTGCCGACGAAGAAAGACGCCACTCTTCGGACCGTTGGGATGCAGTTGAAGGTGAGATGGTTTCAAAACAAGGTGATACCAACACCGCCAACCGTACTATTGAATATATCAAACAGGCAGCCGAAAGAGATGAGCCGTTCTTCATTACTTGCGGACTCGTGAAACCCCACTCTCCTTTCGTTGCCCCGAAAGAGTTCTTTGACCTTTATAATGTAAACGATATTCCGCTTCCTACCGACTTCGCATCTCTGCCTATGGTTCCTATCGGATTCCCCGAAGGTAGTATTCGCGAAAACACCGCAGACGTATTCATCAGCCGTCCTGCCACCGCCGAGGAAGCACGTGAATATATTCTGGCTTATTGGGCATGTATCAGCTATGTAGACTGGAATGTTGGTAGAGTTGTTGCGGCATTGGAAGAGGCCGGTTTGCGTGACGAAACCATCATCGTGTTCTGTAGCGACCATGGATTCCAACTTGGCGAGAAAGGTAAATGGTCAAAAGCCGGTTCGCTTTGGGAGAGAGGAACAAATGCACCTCTGATTATTGTTGACCCGAGAGCAAAGGGCAACGGTCAGGTTTGTCGCCGTATCGTAGAAAACATCGATATTTATCCCACCATGGTTGATTTGTGCGGTCTGCCCAAGAATGAGGCTATTGAGGGCGAAAGTATCGCACCGCTGTTGGATGACCCCAACATGGAGTGGAACAGCGTAGCATACTCTGTATGGGACAACCATGGCAAAGGCGTTACCGGAGTTACCGTTCGTGACGAAAAGTATCGTTATGCAGAGTTCTTCGGAGTAGGTGCAGGCCAGTTCTTGATTGACGAGGAGAATGACCCCAACGAGTTGGTCAACCTTGCGTATGATCCTGCTTACGCAGATGTTGTAGCAAGAATGAAGGCTTTGACCGACAAACTTGTCGAAGGTCAACGCGAGCTCACCAAAGAGGAAGCAGAAGCACAAGGGCTTTTGAAATAATCAAAAATCAATTTCATAAAAAGGAGCCGCACTTGCGGCTCTTTTTTTATACCGTTATTATTTACATACAAACTTATTTTGTAAATTTGAATTCGAATTACTCAAAACAAACATATCATGAAAGCAAATCTTAACCACCTGAAAACATGCGGCTATCTCTCATTGGGATTAGGCATGGGACTTAGCAGTATATCCGCTTTTGCTTCGGATACAGAGGCCTCAAAAAACAATGCCGAGAAAAAAGAGAAACCGATGAATGTGTTGTTCATCATGTCTGATGACATGCGTACAGACTGGAACTGCTACGGAACACCGCAAATGCATACCCCGAACTTTGACAAATTAGCCTCACAGGGAGTTCTATTTCACAACAATTATTGCCAGTATCCGCTTTCGGGCCCTTCACGCACATCACTGCTATCGGGTCACCGTCCCACTTCGACCCGTATATACGACAACTCACCTTGGTGGGGAGCCGATCATCCCGAATGGCCAAGCCTGCCGATGTATTTCAAACAGAACGGCTACACGACATACGGAGTAGGAAAGGTATTCCATGCTGGAATCGAAGATACGGACGCATTTGATTTCGGAGGAAAACCTCGCGCCCGCAACAAAGGTGTTGGCGATTTTAGACCTTCATACGTATCGGAAGCAGATCATGCACTATGGGTTGAACAACGTGGCGGAGGCAAGCGTTTGGCTCGTTCGATTCAAAATGCTGCAAATTACCAATCTCACAGACCCGCAGTTCAAGGCGACGGGCATGGACGTAACTCGGATCGTTGGTATGAATCCGACACCGAATACAAAAGCGAAACCACAAATACCGACATTGCAATAGGATACATCAAAGAGGCTGCACAAAAAGATGAGCCGTTCTTCATCGCTTGCGGATACTCCAAACCGCATACCCCGTTTGTGGCACCACAAGAGTTTTTCGACCTGTACGACATAAACGACATTCCTCTGCCTCCCGATTTCGCATCACTACCCATGAATCCGTTTGAATTCCCGAAAGGAGCTATTCGCGAAACAAATGCAGATTTATTCATCAACCGCCCCGCTACGGCCGAAGATGCAAAAGATTTCATTCGCGCTTACTGGGCATGCATAAGTTATGTGGATTGGAACGTAGGGCGCTTAATCGCCGCACTTGACGAGTCGGGCATGAGAGAGAACACCATAATAGTTTTCTGCGTAGATCACGGTTTCCAGCTTGGAGAGAAAGGCAAATGGTCAAAAGCCGGTTCTCTTTGGGAGGAGGGCACCAAAGTGCCTCTGCTGATTGTTGATCCGAGAGCAAAAGGCAACGGACAAGCATCCAAACAAATCGTTGAGAATCTGGACATCTACCCCACCCTTATCGAATTGTGCGGTCTGCCCGAAAACAAAGACCTTGAAGGTACAAGCATCGCCAAATTGTTGGATAACCCGAATGCCGAATGGGATAAACCGGCCTATACGGTATGGAACAATCACGGCAAAGGCGTCACCGGTGTCAGCGTAAGAGTTAACAGATGGCGCTATGCAGAATATTTCGGCGCCGGAGCAGGAGCCATGCTTATAGATGAAGAAAATGATCCGCACGAATTGGTGAACCTTGTAAGAAATCCTCAATATGCCGACTTGGTGGCAAAGTTACACGAACTTGCCATAAAGTATGTCGAAGGTCAGCGCGAGCTCACCAAAGAAGAGGCAGAAGCACAGGGACTTTTGAAATAATTTCTCATTTCACATCAAAGCAAAGGGGACTCCTTCGTGGTGTCCCCTTTTGGTTTGACTCAAATTCCATAAGAACAATCATTCAATAATCCGTTTTGAAGAGGATTTTACACATCAGGTGTGTTTTCCGACATATTTTTTATTAAGAATCTGTTTTGAAATGATTAAAAAAATCTATTAAGCACAATTTGTATAAAAGCTATACTCACCATTGCTTCTGCCGTTTCTGTGAGAAACTCGTAGTCAATGGT
>JAGBHS010000060.1 GCA_017935385.1 Tidjanibacter sp. | reverse complement strand
TCTCTCGTGAGAGCATCGTAACACTCCACCGCCGACGAAACACCATACGGATGTTCCATTCCGAACAACGTATTTCCAAACACCTCGCGAGCCACAAAGTCGGGTTTCGTACGATTCAGAATCAGTTGCTGTTTGCGTTTCATGGTGTAAATATCCAGCTCCTGTTGCGGGAAGGTAGGTTCAAAAATCACCTCACGCGCAATCTCCATCGTGCGTTCAAAGAACTTGGTCAGGCAGCAGAAGGTCACCACCGCATAATCTCTGTCGATATTGACATCGAAGAAAGAGCCGTAAAAATCAAGTTGCTCCGAAATCTCGTGCGACGTCCAGCTCTTCGTGCCCTCACTGAGCATATTCACCGTCGTGGAGGCGCAGAACGGCACATTCTGCCACGAAGTGCCCGCCCTGAACACGAAACTGACCCTCATCACATCGTTCTGGCTGCAATTCAGAACATGCAATTCCATTCCATTCGGCAATCGTTCCACATCTGCCAAAGGCGCATCCACTCTCTCCGGAATCACCACCGGCGGTTGTATATCGGGGAAATTTCTCATGGTCTGCTCTTTATTACAAGGGTTGAACATCTCTCCGGCACGAAATTTTTGCGCGCCATCTCCACAATCTCGCTCGGATCAATCGAGCGGAATATCTCTATCTCACGATTTATCAACTCCGTATCGCCCAGCATCTTATAAAATCCCAGGTTCATTGCCTTGTTCATCACGTTCAGTTCGCCGAACAGGGTGTTGGCCTCAAATTTATTCTTGACCTTCTCCGACTCATTGAGTCCAATGGTTTCGGTTTTGAGGCGTTCCAGTTCCTCCCACACTGCTTCCTCGGCCTGCGCCACAGTCACATTGGGAGCCAGACGTCCCGTAACCACAAACATATTGCTATGCACATCGCCCGAAATGAAGGCATTTACCGAAGAGAAAATCTGTTTCTGCTTTATAAGAATCTCATACAGACGCGACGAAAAGCCGCCCGCCAGCACATCGGTCAGATAGTCGCAAAGGAAGAACTCTCTCTCCGCTCTCGACCCCATCAAAAAGGCCAATGTCACCTGATCGGCAGGCACATTGCGTTCCACCTCCAAACGGCGAGTCTCGGTCTGCGGCGGCTCCTGCGGAATCATATCCATCGGCCGCACCCCCGAAGGGATATCGCCAAACCACTGCTCCGCCAAATCAAACACCCTCTCCGCCTCCATGTCGGCCGACACCGAGAGAATCGCATTCGCAGGCACATAATAACGTTCATAAAAAGAACGCACCTGCTCCATGGTGGCATTGCGCACATGATCGGGTGTAAGTCCTATTGCACTCCAACGATAGGGATGATGGCGATAGACCAGACTGCGCAACAACAGCCAATGATCGCCATAGGGCTGATTCACGAAACGCTGGTTATACTCCTCCACCACAACACTTTTCTCGGTTTCCAGCCCCTGCTCATGAATATCAAGCCCCGTCAGTCGGTCGGCCTCCAACCAAAGCGCCGTATCTATATTGTCTTTCGGCAGCACAATGTAATAATCCGTATAATCGTTGCTGGTAAAGGCATTGCTCTCGCCACAGGCACGCTGCACAGGGAAATCGAAATCGGGCACACGACGTGTCCCACGAAACATCAGATGTTCGAACAGATGAGCAAATCCCGTATGCTCGGGATCCTCATTCACAGCCCCCACCCGATAGAGCAGATTGACGGCCGCCATCTTCGATTCGGGATCTCGATTAGCCAACACCGTCAGTCCGTTGGATAAAGTCTTTTCTTTGTATGTTATCATTTATTCTTCTTTTTTCACTCCATAATATCCGCCTTCACTCAAACGTTAAACAAATAGGCGAATATCTTGACAAATTTAACAATAATATTTCGTATATTTGCCATTATCATACTTTTATTAAAAGAAACGACATGAAAAAGACATTAAAACTATTTGCGATATTAGGATTAGGCATTTTGTTGTGCCAGAACACCTTTGCACAAGACAAAAAGATCAAGGATGGTACCGGTGTGGGTGACCGCTGCATGGAGATCGTGCAGGACGACCCGAACGGCAACGAGGTGCGTCTGAGTACCGTACTGCCCAAGAACGAGTATGTACTTGTGGATTTCTGGGCCTCGTGGTGCGGTCCCTGCATGAGAGAGATGCCCTACCTGCTGGCCGCCAAAGCAAAATATGGCGAGAAAGGATTTGAGATTTTCGGCGTGTCACTCGATTTCAGAAAAGAGGCCTGGACCGAAACAATAGACAAATACGAACTGGACTGGATTCACGTCAGCGATCTGGAATATTGGCAAAACAAGGCTGCCGTAAAATTCGGCGTACGTTCAATTCCCACTAACTATCTGGTCGATAAAAACGGTGTCATCGTAGATAAAAATCTGCGCGGAACGGCACTCATGGACAAACTTGCCACACTACTCGACTAACCACCCCTCCCAAAAAAACAAGGACGAAAAACATGAAAAAAATTCTTTTGCTTGCAATCGCAATAATCGGCATGGCAACCATTGCCCTCGCCGCGACCAAACCCGAACAGAAACAGTTCGCCCACTTCTCCATCGACGATGTGTTCGAGCCCCTGATTGACATCACCGAAAACGCCGACACATACTCTTCCATCTTTGAGAATGAGTTTTTTGCCTTTCTGAAAGATCTGCACGACAAATACGACATCACCGTCACCTGCAATCTTTTCTATAAAGGTCGCGGCGAAAAGAGCCTCGACGATGTGACAGACCATTTCAAGAAAGAGTTTCGAGCAAATTCGGACTGGCTGAAATTCTCATGGCACGGTCGCAACGGATACGAACGCTACACCGATCCGAAACTGAACAACGAGGCAGTGGCATCATACATAGCCACCAACGACGCCATCTGTCGTTTTGCAGGCAAAAAGAGTCTTACCACCTTCATCCGCCCGTCATTCTTCTCGGGCAACAAGGAGTTGTGGAGGATGATGCGCGCCACGAAATACGGCTTTGACGGCATGTACGGCTCCGACGACGGTCGCGCCGCCGATGCAGGACTCGACGAGGATGAACGTGCAGAAATCGCCACCAACTACATCTACACTTCGGCAGACGGCATGCAATACGTGAAATCTATCGTCCGTTTCGACAACAAGAACGCCGAACAGGGTCGCGAAATCATCAACGCAGTCATCAACCGCGAGAACCCCGTAGCAATATACGGCATCTTCATGCATCAGCAATCCATCATCCCTTACAATGCCAATGCCTGTGCAGCTTGCGAGGAGGCCATAAAGATTCTCCACGGAAAAGGCATTCCGTTTGCCTTCCCGAAAGGAAAATAAAAACATTCGACACTACACATAAAACCGTTCTCCATGAGAGGGCGGTTTTTTTGTTTTTCACCCTCAGAAAACACACAGAAATACCCGAAAAGCACCATCTAAATCCACTTCACAACCAAAATTTATATGAAAAAATGCGGAATTCTCGGGAAAAATTCATAACTTTGTCATGATTATTGCCTAGTGTTAATCACTTAACAGTTAATCAATTAACAATAAAACCGAAAAACAACACAAAACTCATTAATTATAAAGTAAATATGGCAGAGAAAAAATTTATCACATGTGATGGTAACTACGCTGCGGCTCACATAGCCTATCTGTTCAGCGAAGTTGCTGCGATTTACCCCATCACCCCCTCATCAACAATGGCAGAGTTGGTTGACGAGTGGGCTGCAAACGGGCAGAAAAACATGTTCGGAGAGACGGTTAAGGTAGTGGAGATGCAGTCTGAGGCCGGTGCAGCAGGTGCTGTTCACGGATCATTGCAGGCAGGTGCACTGACAACAACATTCACGGCATCACAGGGTTTGCTGTTGATGATTCCCAATATGTACAAAATTGCAGGTGAGTTGCTCCCCGGCGTATTCCACGTATCGGCACGCGCATTGGCAGCACAGTCACTCTCTATCTTCGGTGACCACCAGGACGTAATGGCTACCCGCCAGACAGGTTTCGCCATGTTGGCAACCAGCAGCGTTCAGGAGGTTATGGACCTCGCCGGTGTGGCTCATATCGTAGCCATGAAGGCTCGCATTCCGTTCATTCATTTCTTCGACGGTTTCCGCACCTCACATGAGATTCAGAAGATTGAGTTGATGGACGCAGAGGCCCTCACAGCACTCTACGACAAGAAGGCTCTCGCCGAGTTCCGCGCACGCGCACTCAATCCTGCTCACCCCGTAACCCGCGGTACAGCACAGAACCCCGACATCTATTTCCAGAGTCGTGAGGCTTGCAACAAGTTCTATGATGCAGTACCCGACATGGTTGCCGAGACCATGAAGGAGATCTCGAAGATCACCGGTCGTGAGTACAAACCGTTCACCTATTATGGTGCCGAGGATGCAGAGAACATCGTTATCGCAATGGGTTCTATCACAGAGACCCTGAAAGAGACCGTGGATTACCTGATGGCAAAAGGCGAGAAGGTGGGTGTCATCACCGTTCACCTCTATCGTCCTTTCTCACCCAAATATCTTGCAGAGGTTCTTCCCGAGTCAGTTAAACGCATCTGCGTTCTGGATCGCACCAAAGAGCCCGGTGCACAGGGTGAGCCTCTCTACCTGGATATCGTAGAGGCATTTGCTTCTTGCAACGAGTGCACAAAGAAACCGCTTATCATCGGTGGCCGTTTCGGTCTGTCTTCAAAAGACACCACTCCCGCACAGATGCTAGCAGTATTCGAGAACCTGAAAGCCGCAGAGCCCAGAAACCGCTTCACCGTAGGTATCAACGACGATGTAACCCATCTGTCATTGCCGGTAGGTAAAGAGATTTCGTTGGCAAAAGAGGGTACTTTCGAGGCAGTATTCTTCGGTCTGGGTGCAGACGGTACCGTAGGCGCCAACAAGAACTCGATCAAGATCATCGGTGGTTCGACCAACAAATATTGCCAGGCATACTTCTCGTATGACTCGAAGAAATCGGGCGGCTACACCGCATCGCATCTTCGTTTCGGCGACAAGCCTATCACATCGCCCTATTTGGTAACCACTCCCGACTTTGTGGCTTGCCATGTACCCTCGTATGTTGACAAATACGACGTATTGAGTGGTTTGAAGAAGGGTGGTTCGTTCCTGCTCAACAGCGTGAACGACGTTGAGACCACAAAGGCTACTCTGCCCGACCACATGAAAGCTTATTTGGCACAGAACAATATCAAATTCTATATCATCAACGCCACCAAGATTGCAACAGAGATCGGTTTGGGTAACAGAACCAACACCATCATGCAGTCGGCATTCTTCAAGATCGCCAACGTGATTCCGTTTGAGAAGGCAGTTGAGGAGATGAAGAAGGCCATCTACAAGACCTACGGAAAGAAAGGCGAGGATATCGTGAACATGAACTACGCAGCCGTTGATAAAGGTGGCGCAGAGGTACATGAGGTAGAGGTTCCGGCCGAGTGGGCAAACATCGAGGTTAAGGAGCAGTCCAAAGCCGTTGATTCAAATGTTCCCGAGTTCGTAAGAAACGTTGTGGAGCCCATCAACGCATTGAAAGGCGACCAGTTGCCCGTAAGCGCATTCCTGGGTCGCGAGGATGGCACATGGGATAACGGCACGGCAGCTTATGAGAAACGTGGTATTGCCACCGCAGTTCCCGAGTGGAATGTTGATACCTGTATCCAGTGTAACCAGTGTGCGTTTGTCTGCCCCCACGCAGCTATCCGTCCCTTCCTGCTCACCGATGCAGAGGCAGAGGCAGCTCCCGCAGGCATGGCAACAAAACAGGGTCTGGCACAGACAAAAGAGTACAAATTCCGCATTCAGGTATCGCCGCTTGATTGTACAGGTTGCGGTAACTGCGTAGAGATATGCCCCACCACCAAGGCAGGCACCAAATCACTTGCTCTGAAACCGCTGGCAAGCCAGATGAATCAGACTGCAAACTGGGAGTACCTGAACAGCAAGGTCGGCTACAAAGAAGATGTGATGGACAAGAGCAAGACCATTAAGGGTAGTCAGTTCGCACAGCCGTTGTTTGAGTTCTCGGGCGCATGTGCAGGTTGCGGTGAGACTCCGTACATCAAGACCATCACCCAGCTCTTCGGTGACAAGATGATGGTAGCCAATGCAACCGGATGTTCTTCTATTTATAGTGGTTCAGCACCCTCTACCCCCTATTGCACCAACGCAAAAGGCCAGGGTCCCGCTTGGGCAAACTCGTTGTTCGAGGATAACGCCGAGTTCGGTTTGGGTATGCACGTTGCAGCCGAGAAGTTGCGCGACCGCATCGAACTGAACATGAAAGCCGCCATGGAGAGCTGCTCAACTTGCTCGGACGAGTTGAAGGCCGCTATGCAGGAGTGGATCGACAACAGAGGTAGCAGCGCAAAGAGCCAGGAGGCTACCGACAAATTGTTGCCGTTGTTGGAGGCTTGCGATTGCGAGTACTGCAAGAACATCTTGGAGATGAAAGACATGCTCGTTAAGAAGTCACAGTGGATCTTCGGTGGCGACGGTTGGGGTTACGATATCGGTTTCGGCGGTGTAGACCACGTATTGGCATCGGGTCAGGACGTAAACGTACTTATCATCGACACTGAGGTTTACTCAAATACCGGAGGCCAGTCATCTAAGGCTACCCCCATCGGTGCAGTTGCCAAATTCGCATCGTCAGGTAAGAGAGTAAGAAAGAAAGATATCGGTGCTATCGCAATGACTTATGGTTATGTATATGTAGCTCAGGTATCTATCGCCAACCAGAACCAGTTGCTCACCGTACTTCGCGAGGCAGAAGCATATCCCGGTCCGTCACTCATCATCGCTTACGCACCGTGTATCAACCACGGTATCAAGGGCGGTATGACTCGCACCCCGAGCATCGGCAAAGAGGCTGTTGAGTGCGGTTACTGGCACTTGTGGCACTACAATCCTGAGTTGGCTGAGAAAGGTGAGAATCCGTTCAAACTCGACTCAAAAGAGCCCGATTGGAGCAAGTTCCAGGCATTCCTCAACAAGGAGGTTCGTTACACTTCACTCATCAAAGCATTCCCCGAGGAGGCAGCCGAGTTGTTCGAGGCAGCCGAGGAGAACGCTAAGTGGAGATACAACACATACTTGCGTTACGCTAAAATGGAGTATTAATAAATACTGACAGATGACGGGTGCCGCCCACACATGGGCAGCACCCGTTTTTTATACCAAACAAACCGATACTAACCAAAAGCTATCAAAGAAATGAAAAAAATCTTTTTATTATGCGTTGCGTTGCTGGTGACAGTAGGAAACCTGTCGGCACAGCCGGCCGGCACACAAAGACGCTCCATGAACACCATACGCAAGGTGGAGCTCAAAGACATCTCGATGAGTGACCCATACATTCTGGCCGATCCGCAGACCAAGATGTATTACATGACCGGTACGGGTGGCAGACTGTGGAAGAGCGCCGACCTGAAAACCTGGGAAGGCCCGTATGCAGTGGCCGAAACCGATCCCACCTCATGGATGGGCGAACGTCCCGCCATCTGGGCAGCCGAAATACACTACTATGAAGGCAAATATTACTTCTTCGGCACCTTCACCAACGACAAGATAATCATAGAGGATATCCCGAATCGTTATAAGATTCCGCGCCGCGCCTCCCACGTGCTGGTGGCCGACAAGGCCGAGGGTCCTTATCGCCCGATGAGCAACGAGCCTTACACCGATGAGAAACTCGCCACGTTGGACGGTACGCTTTGGGTAGAGAACGGCACTCCCTACATGATTTATTGCCACGAGTGGTTGCAGTGCGTCGATGGAACTATGGACATGATAAAACTCACGAAAGACCTCAGCGCCTCAAAAGGCAAGGCAAAGACCATGTTCAAAGCCTCGGAAGGCCCCTGGTCGAGAGAGATGAACTATCTGGGCGAATTGACCTACGGACTGCCCCTGGGCGGTCAGGTTACCGACGGCCCGTTCCTGTTCAAGACCCAGACGGGCAAACTTGGCATGTTGTGGTCAAGTTGGAGTGAGAAACGCTACACCCAGGGTGTGGCCTACTCCGCATCGGGCAAACTGCGCGGTCCGTGGATTCACGAGCAGGAACCCCTCAACACAGGCAATCAGGGTCACGGCATGATGTTCCGTACCTTTGAGGGTAAACTGCTGATGTGCCTTCACTATCAGGACGAAGGTGCTCCTCGCAAACCCCGTCTCATGGAGGTGGATGATTCAGGCGACAAAATCCGCATCATTGGCGAGTATATCCCCCGATAATTTTTCATCAAGAGAGAAATAAGCCGCATTGCCATGCGGCTTATTTTTTTGCCCGATATCGAAGTTCGCGGACAGAACACAACAGAACGCCTCTCCACAACCGCCCCAAAAGCCCGACAATCCGCAAAAAAATAGGAGAATGACCTCACGTCGTTCTCCTACAACACATATTAGAAATCGTATAAATTTACAAATCATCGCTATAAACCGCAGCCGGGAGCAGATGCATGTTATAAGTCGAGGCCATTGATGCGCCATACGCACCAGCGGTCTTGATTGTAACAAAATCACCACGCCTGAACTCAGGGAATTCCTCACTAACCGCGAAATTATCCGAAGACTCGCAAACCGTACCAACAACGGTGAATATATCCTTATCACGACCCGCACCATCCAGATTCTCCACGGCATGGTGAGCATTATACATTGCGGGACGGATAAGTTCCGTCATACTTGCATCGATAACCGCTACCCGACGGCCCGACTCATTAACTTTCAAATAAAGCACCTTGGAAATCAACTCTCCACACTGTGCCACCACCGCACGCCCCAACTCAAAACGCACCACCGTATGGGGCTCTATTTTGAGATTCTTGGCAAAGACATCGAAATATGCCTCCACATCAGGCAGCGGCTGTCCGTCGGGGTCGTTATAATCAACGCCCAATCCTCCGCCCATATCAAGCGATTCGATACGGATACCCTGCTCCACTATCCAGGCATAGAGTTTATTCACCTCCTGACACAGAAGCTCAAACACCGACATATCGGTAATCTGCGACCCAACATGGAAGTGCAAACCCATGACATTGACATATTTCAATGCGGGCAGTTCGTCAAACAACTCTGCCAACTCGCGACGCGAAATTCCAAACTTACAGTCCGCTTTTCCCGTCGTGATATGTTCCTCGGTCTTGCTGTCAATATCGGGATTGATGCGCAACGCCACATCCACCTTCTTGCCCAGCCCGGCAGCTATCTCGTTGATAATCTCCACCTCGTGTTTCGACTCGCAGTTGAAAGCCATGATACCATGCTCAATGCCGTAGACAATCTCCTCGTCGCGTTTACCCACACCGGCAAAGACAATCTCCTTCGGATCAAAACCCATCTCCACCGCATAAACAACCTCATTGCCACTCACGCAGTCGATACCCATTCCGGCCTCCTTCACGCACTCCATCACACGACGGTCCGAATTGGCCTTCATTGAATAGTGCATCTTATAGCCATACTTGTCGCATGCTTCGCCAACCAGCCTCAGGGTCTGGCGCAACAAATCAAGGTCATAAAGATAAAACGGTGTCCTATACCCTCTAAGTTTATCAACTACCTTATTGCTTAACATATATCTTTGTTTCTTTTTCTCTCGTAAATAATTCCAACGTCATTGTTATATGGATCTTAGCCAACAAACAACATTCTGCGAACAAATGTAATACATTTAAAATAAACCAATGAAGACAAATTTGCAGTTTGTTAAAATTTGCACATAATAGCCATCTCACCCTTGTGGTTTTCACGCAACCAGCAAAATTTCACACTTTTTTTCATAAGATCATATTGGTGCTAAATGCTGACATCACCATTTCCCATAATCCTCCACTCCACGCAACTCTTTCTTTCAAAAGAGTTGAATAGTGTGATGAAATACAGGATACAGCAACATCAAATCTTCGCACCACAAGAATTTTTTAAGATAAAAAAATAGCGCCCCTACGAATAGGGACGCCACACTTTCATCATAGTTTATTTCCTTGCACCTAACAAGTCTTTTTTATCTGGGGCGGAAACCGCCGGGACCGCCAAAACCGCCACCAGGGCCGCCAAAACCTCCACGACGACCACCTCGACCGCCTCGACCGCCCGAATTGAGTTGATCTATATTTGCGGCATTCACTCCGCCTCCGAACATTCGGAGATTATAGACGAACTTGACCGAATAGTATCTGCTCAGCACATTGTTGGTCATATTGCGATAACCGGTGCTGGTGTCGAAATGAGAGAAACTGCGATTCTGGTCAAACAAATCGTTCACGCCGAAACTCAACTCACCCAAATTCTTGAACATCTTCTTTCCTATGGCCACATTCACAATCGTGTATTCCTGATTGTTCGCACTGTTGGCCAGGCTCTTATACTGGCTGTAATTACCGTTCACGGCAAGCGTGAATCCTGCCCATGCCACCCACTTCATGTTGGCCGAAGCATAGTGATTCCAATACTCGTTGTCCTGATTGCGTCCAACCGTATATGTACTCTTGCTCACATTATATCCACCTCTGTAAGAGAGTGTGAAGTCGAAATTCTCGCTGATATTGCTACCCAACGTCACACCTCCGTCATAGTACTGTCCCTTCACATAGGTCTTCGTACCATTGATCATACTGGGCGACTGGTTGAACATCGCGCCCAAATCAAAGTTCAGGTTACTCGACAAGAATTTAACGGGGAATCCGTAACTAATATTCACACGCGTATTCCAATCGCCGTTCATATTGATCTGCTTAACGAACTGGTTACCCACACCTAGTTCCGTTCCGTTCGTATTGGGCAGAATGAAGCCCGGTTCATTGATGATGAGAGAATCGGCCATCGAATTGCGGGTCATGCTGTAATTGACATTAATCTGGAACGTGCGTCCCTTTGCAGCATTTGACTTCACCCACATTCCCGACACAGAGTGCGAATTGGCGGGTTTAAGATTCGGGTTACCAGCCCTCACATTAGAGGTGTTGGTCAGGTCGGTCATGTTTCGCAAGTCCCATGCAGAGGGCGTATTGACACGCGAATTGAATCTGATGCGGAACATATTTGACGAATTGGCATTTATGCGCAACATACCCGAGTAAGAGAACGTATTGAAACTCTTGTTTATCTTCGGCTGATCCAGAACGGGATAATCCTGCGTATTCTTCAACGATGAGTTCTCATACATCATGCTGACCGTAAAGTTGGTCTTCTGGGTGTGCATACGGAAACTCGGACCGATACTTTGGGTCAGATAGCCGCTATTGTATACATTAGACAGAACGGGATCGAACTCCTCGCCGAAATCCTGCACGATGTAGTCATAGAGATATGACTTGCGATCCGAGTCGGAGTAGTTGTACGACACGTCGTAGTCCAGACTCAACTGCGATTTCTGTGAAAGGGGTTCCGAATAGGAGATACCGCCAAAGAGGAAATAACTCTTCGAACCGTCCTTGATATTCTGTTTGAGCAACGAATCGGCCACCGCACCATAAGAGCCTCCATGAGCAGCTGCGTAGAAAATCTGCTGATCCGACAACGAGAAACTATTGTTGTTATTGACGTTTCCGTTCAGATTGAACACGATGTTGCGCCCCTTATCATTGAGTTTCAGACGATAGATAAGGCTGTTGCTGACCGAGAATCCGTCACGATCCATATCCGACGTATTGGTTTGGCGTTTTACGTCATATATGGTTTTGCCACCGTCATCGGAGTTCTGGGTATTTGAAAGCGATGTTCCCATACCCCAGTTGTTTTGGAAACTAACCGACGGACGCATCATCAATACATTGCGGTCATTGATCGTATACTCGATACGTGCATTGAATCTATGACCCCTGTTGGTAAACTCACGTTCCGACTTATCATCGGTATATACACGCGACAATCCGCCCGCATAGGTCATGCCGTCCGAAGCAGAGATAATTTCGTTACGGTCATTGTCATAGGAGTAGTTGGCCGAGAGTTCCAGCTTGCCATCCCACCACTCGTTATCATAGTTGAGGGCCATGGCATTGATGGTAGAGATACCTCCTCCGAAGAAGCCGCCACCCATACCGCCGCCACGACGCATACGACCGCCGCCACTACCGATTCCGCTACTGCCCGAAAGGCCCAAAATATCGGTTGCCGTAAAATCTCGCTGGTTGATATTGTTGAACAGCGCCATAACGGTTAGACGACCACCTGTGGTCTTGAAGAAGTTCACGCTACCGCCCACAATATATTTATCCTCTATACCATAGCCGGCATACAATCTACCGAACTTACCGGTTCTCTTATCCTCCTTGGTGATGATATTGAGTGCCATATAGCTGTTTCCGTCATCAAAGCCCGTAAACTCTGCCTGATCACTCAACTTGTTGAACACCTCGATACGATCGACCACCTCGGCAGGCAGATTGGTGATGGCCGACGACACATCACCCGTAAAGAACTCACGTCCATCGACCAGAATCCTCTGTACCGTTTCGCCCTGTGCCTCCACCTGACCGTCAGTAACCGTAATACCCGGCATCTTGGACAACAATCCGCTGGCATCCGCATCTGCCGACACCTTGAATGCCGCTGCATTATACACCACCGTATCGCCCTTTTGCGATGTTCGCATCGACGGCACCTCGATCTTCACCTCATCAATGGCCTGGGCTGTCTCCCTCATTTTAAGGACTCCAAGATTGGTTGCCGAACCACCGACCTCAACCTCTTTAACCAGATTCTCATAACCCATGAATGAGAAAGTAACCTTATATGTACCCTTCGCCAAGGATGTGATCTTAATGCTACCCTCACCGGCAGAAGTGAGATACTTCTTTGCATCGGGCTTTGCCACATCATAGACCTCTATGACCGCTCCGATAATGGGATTATCATTAGCCTCATCAACCAATTGACCTGTAATAGAGCCTGTATTTTGTGCCGACAACGTAAATATCGACATCAAAAACAGCACCAACAACAAATTCTTTTTCATTATATTCTTCAAGTTTTATTTTCTGTCCAAAATAAGGAGGAAAGGGCTCGATAAAGTTTGCTGTGGCTTGATAAAAGAGAAAAATCGACACTCCCTATCCCTCCTTAAATCCTAAAATATAAAGGAATCATACCTAATTCCGAAACAAAAATAGGAACATCCTTTATTCTTTTTATCATCCAAAGGATGAATCGCCAAAATTCGGGGGTGAATCGCCCAAATCAACCCCCAAAAAGCAGACCGAAAGAGTCATCTCTGCCACAACTCTTTGCCTGACTCGCAGCAAAACAGCCCGTCACAAAAAAAACGGCACGTTAGAACAAGCCCCTTTGGGCTCTCCGAACGTGTCCGCTTTCCTTATGTTTCTCACTTCCTCAAAATCCGTATCGTATCCCTATTTGATAGAGTTCATTCTTATGCTGGCCTTGATGAAAGCCAGTGCCCTTATCTGGGAAATCCTCACATCCTTGTCGGCATGATGCGGATTCTGGCTCACCAATCTCACATACCCCTCCTTGTCAGACTTCTGTATATACTTCACCGTTATATACTCCTCGCCATCGATGTCGATGGAGAGCAGATACATGTCGCCCCAAAAGATGTTCTCGATATCGTTCATCTGTTTATAGAGGACAATGTCGCCGCTTTTGAGCAACGGATACATACTGTCGCCCGCCACATAGATGGCTCCGTCACACTTAGGTAGATTGGGAATATGAATATAGTCTATGGGCTGATGGCGTTCCTTATCGAGGAAAAGCGGCACCAATCCTGCCGTACCCTCTATATTATACAGCGGAACACTCTGGTAAGGAACGGTCGAATCCGACTTTTTACGGAATGTCTGAAACTCATCGGGCGAGCAGTTAAACATCTCTCCCTTACCGCGATCTATCCACTCGGGATTGACATTCAGTTCCTGAATAAGAATATTCCTATTTCTCTCTGAGAGAGCCGCTTTGCCTGTCTCTATCATAGACAGGGCACTCTTTCCCACACCGAGTTTTGCCGCCAGCACATCCTGCGTCATCTTCAACTCCTTGCGTATCAATTTTATACGTTCCCCTTTACTTCCAGCCATGTGTATTTTTATGGATTAAATTGAATTTTTTACTTAAAAGTTCAATTATTTAACTTATATTTGTACCACAAAGTTAAGAAATTTATTTTTGAAATAAAAAAATTTAACAACAAAAAATACACACCATTATGCAAGATTTAGAGATATTAACACAGTCCAACTCAACCGAACAGAAAGGCATTCCCATTCAACACCCTGCAAATGAACAGATTATCGAAATCACCGATGCAGACTATCGCCTCGTGGCCAACCGTTTGCTCAACGCCATCGGTTCGTGCGACTATTTCAACGGCACCGTAAAGTGCTGTCACGACGATTTTTACTCTTCACTCACCGCCTCCCTCCTGATTTACAAAACCTCGCCCACGCCCATAGTCGCCATGAACGACACAACCGACATAATCCCCGTCTGGTGGGAGTTCCACACCACCACACCCGAAGGTGAGATTATGAACGATTTCAGTTTCTCCACCCTCAAAGAGTATCTGTTCCATGAGTAACATTTCGTTTTCGGAGTTCATAGAGAGTGTCTCCTCTGCCGACCTGACTCCGTTCCACACGAATTACTATCATCTGCTGGAACGGTTTGCGCGTGGCGACATCCGCAAACTCATTGTCACCATGCCGCCCCAACACGGCAAATCATTCGGTGCCTCGGAGATGCTACCCGCCTACATGCTCGGACTTGACCCCGAACTGCATATAGCCATCGCCTCGTATAGTGCCTCGCTTGCCCAGCGTTTCAACAAGCGCATCCAACGCCTTATCGATTCCGACCGTTACAAGGCGCTCTTCCCCGACACGACAATAAAGTCGAACGGCTCAAAAAACACCACCCATGCCCGCACAGCCGAACACACCGAAATAATAGACCATTCGGGTGAGATAACAGCCGTCGGGCGCGAAGGTCCTCTGACAGGCAATCGGGTGGATATTTTCATCATTGACGACCTCTACAAGGATGCCATGGAGGCCAATTCGCCCGTCACGCGCGAGAATTGCTGGGAGTGGTACACCTCTGTCGTGCGGACTCGTATGCACAACGACTCGCGCGAGCTGATAGTCTTTACCCGTTGGCACCACGAAGACCTCATAGGTCGCCTTCTCGACTGCGAACCACACACCGAACTGACTCGATGGGAGCAGTTGGACAACATTGCTCCCAACGAATGGATTGTCTACAACCTGCAAGCCATCAAAGAGTCACCCTCCACCGAGACCGACCCTCGTCAGGCAGGCGAACCGCTATGGCCCGAACGTCAGTCAAAGGAGCTGCTTGAACAAAAGCGTCTGCTTGACCCGCTTCGCTTCGAGTGCATGTATCAAGGCCAGCCCAACAATGAGGAAGGAGTTCTTTATGGCGACCGCTTTGCCACCTATCAGCAGATGCCCGACGACATACGCCGCCGCACCAACTACACCGATACGGCCGACACAGGTGACGACTATCTGTGTTCAATCTGTTACTGCGTCGATACGGAAGACAACATCTACATCGAAGACGTGGTCTATTCGCGCGAACGCATGGAGGTCACCGAACAACTCACCGCCGAAATGATGCGCCACTCCTCAGCCACCGAGATGCGTGTGGAGAGCAATAACGGAGGTCGTGGATTTGCCCGCACCATGCAGCGCATGTTGCCCGATGTGGATGTGGGTTGGTTTTATCAGAGTGCCAACAAAGAGGCTCGTATCCTCTCCAATGCCTCCACCGTGTTGCGCCACATTCATATGCCGCGCGACTGGAAACAACGCTGGCCCGACATGGCGGCGCATCTGATAAGTTACAGCCGTCGCTTTCGATCCAACCGTTGGCACGATGCACCCGATGTTCTGACCGGCATAGTGGAACGCGAACTCGCCCACGACCGACGCAAGCGCATCCGCGCCCTCAAATTCAACTAAGCCTCAACAAGCAAATGCAAAACGGGCAAACCATTGAAAGTTTGCCCGTTTTTTTATTTTTTATTCATTAGCAAGTCGCTTGCAATTCCAGCCCCCACAAGAACCCCAACGCCCCACAACACTACCTAATGTTTAAAAAATGCTGAAAGCGACGGTGAGACCGGCCATCACTATGGCGACCATACTCATCAGTTTGATAAGGATGTTGAGTGAAGGTCCCGAGGTATCCTTGAAGGGATCGCCAACGGTATCGCCCACCACGGTTGCCTTGTGAGCCTCCGAACCTTTACCGCCGAAATTACCATCTTCAATATATTTCTTTGCGTTGTCCCATGCGCCACCCGCATTAGCCATGAATATGGCTAGCACAAAGCCCGAGCAAAGTCCGCCAACCAACAGGCCGAACACACCCGCCACACCGAAGACAATACCCATAACGACAGGTACCGCAATGGCCAACAACGACGGGAACATCATCTCACGCTGCGCGCCACGTGTCGAGATGGCCACACAACGGGCATAGTCGGGAACGCCCTTCCCCTCCAAAATGCCTTTTATCTCTCTGAACTGACGTCGCACCTCATTAACCATGCTCTCTGCGGCACGCCCCACGGCATTCATGGTCAGTCCGCAGAAGAGGAACGACATCATCGCCCCCACAAACATTCCCACCAACACCGAAGGATTCATAAGATTTATATCAAAGTAATTCACAAAGTCAAGGATATTGGCCTCGGCAATTGCCTTCACCGTTCCGTCCGCAAATTGCAATACATCCTCTCCAATGCGCAACATTCCGATTTTTACCTCCTCAATATACGAAGCCAGCAATGCCAACGCCGTCAGAGCCGCCGAACCGATGGCAAACCCCTTGCCCGTTGCCGCCGTCGTGTTGCCCAGCGCATCGAGAGCATCGGTACGATGACGCACCTCTTCGCCCAACCCACTCATCTGCGCATTTCCTCCTGCATTGTCGGCAATAGGTCCGTAAGCATCCGTAGCCAACGTGATACCCAGCGTGGAGAGCATACCCACAGCCGAGATGGCAATGCCGTAGAGTCCCAACTGAACATTGTTGGCCGTCATCATCTCGGCCACATTGAATCTTATGGCACACAGATAGGCCAGAATTATCGCCACACCAATCGTCACAACGGGGATTGCGGTCGATATCATACCCGTACCCACTCCTGCAATGATAACCGTAGCAGGCCCCGTTTCTCCACTCTTTGAGATTTTGCGCGTGGGCGAGAACGTATGGGAAGTATAGTACTCCGTCGCCCTGCCGATAACCACACCGGCCAGAAGTCCCACAATCACCGAACATGACAACCATATCCAGTTGGGAATACCCAACAGCCACAAAATAAGGAACGTTGCCATTGCGATAAGCACCGAGCTCAAATTGGTTCCGAACGACAACGAGCCCAACAACATTTTCATCGTGGCACCCTCTTTTGTGCGCACCGTAAAGATACCAATAATAGATAGGAAGATACCTACCGCAGCAATGAGCATTGGCGCAATGATGGCCTTTATCTGCAACTCGCTGCCCGATGCCGCAAATGCCGCTGCGCCCAAGGCTGCCGTCGAAAGTATCGAACCGCAATAACTCTCATAAAGGTCGGCACCCATTCCTGCCACATCACCCACATTATCCCCAACATTGTCGGCAATGGTAGCCGGATTGCGCGGATCGTCCTCGGGGATTCCGGCCTCCACCTTACCCACAAGGTCGGCACCCACATCGGCCGCCTTGGTATATATACCGCCACCCACGCGGGCAAACAGTGCCTGCGTCGACGCTCCCATACCGAAGGTGAGCATTGTGGTGGTGATGGTGACGAGTTTCATCGACTCAGAAGCCTCCTCCACAAACAGGTTCAGCACCACATACCACAACGAAATATCCAACAGCCCCAAGCCTACCACTACAAGTCCCATCACGGCACCGCTGCGGAAAGCCACCTGCAATCCCTTGTTGAGTGACCCGCGAGCCGCATTGGCCGTTCGTGCCGAAGCCAGCGTGGCGGTTTTCATTCCGAAAAATCCTGCCAGACCCGAGAAGAAACCGCCCGTCAGAAAAGCAAACGGCACCCACTCGTTCTGCACATTAAATCCATATGCAAGCACCGCAAAAAACAGCGCCAACACCAAAAAGACAATCGTAACAATCTTATATTGCTGTTTCAAATACGCCATAGCACCCTTACGCACATGACCAGCAATCTCCTTCATGCGGTCCGTACCCTCACTCTCTGCCTTCATCTTGCGAAAGAAATACCATGCAAACAGCAATGCCGCCACCGATGCGATGGGGACAAGCCAAAAAATCATAGGGGTATTTGCCATAACATTCTATATTTTATATTGTGAAAAAATAGTACCTTTGCCATATCTTGACTTGAATCAAATATACAATTTTTTCTACAAAAAAGCCAGTAATTCGCAAAATTTTTAACAAACATTCTCATCATGCTGAAAACAACCAACGAACAACTCGGACGTCCCACCGTCGCAGAGTTCGAAAAAATGGACAAGACACCCCTTTGCGTGGTTCTCGACAACATCAGGAGTCTGAATAATGTGGGCTCGTTTTTCCGCACCGGCGACGCCTTCGCCATCGAAAAACTATATCTGTGCGGCATAACGGCCACTCCGCCTTCGCGCGAGATTCACAAGACGGCTCTCGGCGCAGAGACCACCGTTCGTTGGGAATACAACAAAAGTACCGTAGAGGTTATCGAACACCTTAAAGCCGAAGGATATACAGTCCTTGCCGTTGAGCAGGTGGAGGGTGCCCACATGGCAGACACATTCCGTGCCGAACCCGGCGGTCGCTATGCCATCGTCTTCGGCAACGAGGTGGAGGGTGTGTCACAGGAGGCAGTGGACGCATGTGACGGCGCAATAGAGATCCCCCAGGTGGGAACCAAACACTCGCTTAATGTTTCGGTGGCAGGCGGTATTATCATCTGGAACTTTTTCTCACAAATGACCCGATAGACATAAAAACGCGACCCGAATAGGTCGCGTTTTTTATTCATTTCACAAACTGCCAGCACCATATTCCGTCCTACAAAAACCTCGCACAAGAGGCTCTTGCCAAAAATTATTGACCTTTTTGGCGTATTCTCGAAAAGATAAATAACTTTGCACCATCTAATAAAACATTAACTGATATAAAAATGTCAACAGAAAGCAAAATCAGACCGGTCACCACACTCCGTTTGACCGAGATGAAACAGCGCGGAGAGAAGATCTCCATGCTCACGGCCTATGACTATTCGACGGCCAAGATACTCGATGCATCGGGTATAGATGTAATTTTGGTGGGTGATTCGGCAGCCAACGTGATGGCCGGATACGAAACGACACTTCCCATAACTTTGGATGACATGATTTATCATGCCAAATCTGTAACTCGCGCCGCAAAACGCGCCTTGGTTGTAGTAGATATGCCTTTCGGTACCTATCAGAGCGACCCCATTCAGGCTCTGCATTCGGCCGTAAGAATCATGAAAGAGTCGGAGGCCGACGCAGTCAAGATGGAGGGTGGCGAAGAGATTCTGGACAGCATAAAGAATCTGCTGAGTGCAGGTATCCCCGTAATGGGTCACCTGGGACTCACCCCGCAGTCAATCCACAAGTTCGGCACTTATAATATCCGCGCAAAAGAGGAGGCCGAGGCCGAGAAACTTATCCGCGATGCTCATCTGCTCGAAGAGGCAGGCTGTTTTGCCATAGTACTCGAAAAGATTCCCTACGCCCTTGCCAAACGCGTGGCCGAGGAGTTGACCATTCCGTTGATTGGTATCGGAGCAGGTCCGGTGGACGGTCAGGTACTGGTGGTTCACGACATGTTGGGAATCAACAGCGATTTCTCACCCCGTTTCCTGCGTCGCTATGCCGACGTGGGCAACATCATGACCGAGGCATTCAAAAGCTACATTGAGGATGTCAAGAGTGGCGATTTCCCCAACGAAAACGAACGTTACTAATCCGCCCCGCACAAAGCCGAACCATTTCGTCTGCCACGGAAGAAGGATTGGAACACACATTGCAACAATACGTAAAATAGTGATATAAGAAATGAAAAAAAATTTAATTTTAGCAGCTTCGATAGTTATGATGAGTTGTGCAGGCAATCAGGACGTCAAGGTGCCGGCCATCGACAGAGCCAACTTTGATGAGACAGCCGCAATAAATCAGGATTTTTATCAATATGCCAATGGCGGTTGGATGGCAAGCCACCCCATGAAACCCGAATATTCACGTTACGGAGCCTTCGAGATGCTCGGCGAGCAGAACGAAGTACGCCTCAACGACATATTCTCCACACTCGCCGAGCAGCAGAACGAGCAGGGCAGTGTGGCTCAGAAGATTGCCGACCTCTATAAATTGGGATTGGATAGCGCACGCCTCAACAGCGAAGGCGCCGCCCCCCTCATGGCAGGAATCGGAGAGATTCGTCAGGCAACCGACAAGAAGGAGATTTCACGTCTGGCAGGCAAGATGCACGGCGGAATGGGTTCGCCCTTCTTCTCGCTTTATGTTGATGCCGACCTGATGAATTCCACCACAAATATTCTCTATCTGAATCAGGGCGGACTCGGCATCGGCGACCGCGACTACTATCTTGATGAGGAGAATGAGGCCATTCGTCAGGCCTATATGATTTATGTGGAGAAGGTGTTCCGTTTGGCCGGATTCACCGAGCAGCAGGCACAGCAGGCCGTTAAGTCGGTGATGGGCATAGAGAACGCCATCGCAAAGGCGTCACGTTCTAACGTGGCATTGCGCGACACCCGCGCCAACTACAACATGTTCACAACCAAGGAGGTCAAAGAACGTTACAAGAATATCGATTGGGATGCATTTGCCGAGGGAGCAGGTTTCGCGCTGCCCGCACAGATCAACATCGGTCAGCCCGAGGTTATCGAGGCTGTTGATGCACTCATCGCAAAGAGCAGCATGGAGCAGTTGAAGGATTACCTTACGTTCAACCTCATCGACAACCGCACCAGCTACCTGAGTGATGATTTCTACAATGCGGCATTTGACTTTTACAGCAAGGCCTTGTCGGGCGTTCAGGAGCAGAAACCTCGCTGGAAACGCGCCTTGGCCGTAACAAACGGCACTTTGTCGGAGGCTGTTGGTGAGATTTATGTTGAGAAATATTTCCCTGCCGAGAACAAGGAGAAGATGTTGGAACTGGTGAGCAATCTGCAAAAGGCTCTCGGTCAGCACATCGACGCATTGGAGTGGATGAGTGATGCAACAAAAGCCAAAGCGCGCGAAAAACTCGCCACATTCTATGTAAAGATCGGTTACCCCGACAAATGGAAAGACTACTCGTCACTCGAAATAGATCCGTCACTCTCTTATGCAGAAAACATGGAACGTGCAAGCAGTTGGAGAGCAGCCGAGCAGTTGGCAGAGATCGGCAAACCGGTGGATAGAGAGAAATGGCACATGAGTCCCCAGACAGTGAACGCCTACTACAACCCCACCACCAACGAGATTTGCTTCCCGGCCGCTATTCTGCAACCGCCCTTCTTCAATCCCGATGCGGATGATGCGGTAAACTATGGTGCCATTGGAGTGGTTATCGGCCACGAGATGACTCACGGATTTGACGATCAGGGTCGTAACTTCGACAAGGACGGCAACATGACCGACTGGTGGACCGCCGAGGATGCCAAAGCATTCAACGCATTGGCAGCCATCCTGGTTGATCAATTCAATCAGATTGACGTAATGGAGGGTCTGAAAGCCGACGGAGCTCTGACTTTGGGTGAGAACATTGCCGATCAGGGAGGTCTGCGTGTAGCCTACACCGCCATGAAGAACGCACAGAACGGTCTC
This sequence comes from Tidjanibacter sp., assembly GCA_017935385.1. GTDB lineage: Bacteria > Bacteroidota > Bacteroidia > Bacteroidales > Rikenellaceae > Tidjanibacter. The sequence continues at coordinate 769 of JAGBHS010000060.1, read as the reverse complement.
GAACCCGAACCTATTGACGGTTTGACCGCCGACCAGCGATTCTATCTGGGTTACGCAGCCGTATGGGCGCAGAACATCCGTCCCGAGGAGGTTGCCCGTCGCACCAAGATGGACGTACACTCGGTTGGTGAGTTGCGTGTGAATGCCACTTTGCGCAACATAGACACTTTCCACAAGGCCTTCGGCATCACCGACGGAGCCATGTACCTTCCCGAAGAAGAACGCGTAATCATCTGGTAGACGCAAAGCGCCGTTTCATTAGTGGCTTATTGGGATACGGCAAATTAGGTACAAAAGACAGAAGAAAAATGTATTATTACCCTCAAAGCGCACGCAAAGCGCCGTTTCATTAGTAGATTATTGGGGTACGGCAGCTCGCGATTCGCAGTTCGGCAATACGGCAAGTAAGTAGTAGCGCCACCCCATCGGGTCACGAAGAAAAAAAGACGCAAAAGACAAATAAAAACATAGGGGCAGACCGAAAAGTCTGCCCCTATGTTTTATCCCACCTGGCGGGCGGTTATTGTTTCTGTATCAACTCCACACTGCGGCGGATGAAGCCAGTGAGTTGCTCTCCCTTCAACATTCCGTTCGAGAGCAGCGCCAAATCAATCAGCTGTTTCACAAGGTTGTTACCCGCACCGATCTCTTTGAGTCGGTTGGTACGCTGCAACTTCAATTCGGCCACCTTCTTCATCAGGTCATCACGTTCTTTCTTCTCCTCGACAGTCAGTTCGTCCTCCTTCTTGTCCTTGATGAGATTCAGCAG
>JAGBHS010000059.1 GCA_017935385.1 Tidjanibacter sp. | reverse complement strand
TTCCGTGTTGAACGAACTATTAACGTAGCCACCAATCGTGGACCGGTGCAGCATGTGAACGAGATGGAGTGGATCGACGGTAAGATTTGGGCAAATGTCTATCTTACGGACAGCATCCTGATCATCAATCCCGAGAACGGCAATGTTGAAGGAATTGTGGATATGAGTGGTTTGCAGTCGGCAGAGGACAAGACTGTTCGTACGGATGTGTTGAACGGAATTGCCTATGATCCTGCCACGGGACGTATATTTGTAACGGGTAAGTATTGGAACAAACTCTATGAGATAGAGATACACCCCAAGAAGTGATTTTTGTTTCCGAATGTGGATTGTGATACCTGAAATTATTTAGTGGAAAAGAAGATGATAAACGATATAAGAGAGCTGTTAAAGGAGAGAATATTGTTGTTGGACGGCGGACTGGGAACCATGGTGCAGTCGTTCGGTCTTGCGGAGGAGGATTATCGCGGAGAACGTTTTGCGGAGTGGCATACCGATTTGAAGGGATGTAACGATTTGTTGGTGCTGACCCGTCCCGATGTGATTCGTGAGATACATACGCAGTACCTGCGTGCCGGTGCCGATATCATCACAACAGATACGTTCAATGCCAATGCCGTTTCTATGGCCGATTACGGATTGGAGGAGTATGTGTATGAGATGGCTCGAGAGGCGGCCCGTCTGGCTCGTGGCTGTGCCGATGAATTTACGTTGCGCAATCCGTCAAAACCCCGTTTTGTGGCCGGCTCTGTCGGCCCGACCAACAAGACGGCTGCCATGTCGGCCGATGTGGATGACCCGGAAGCTCGCGGAGTGGACTTTGACGGCCTCGTGGCGGCTTATACCTCGGAGATAGAGGGACTGGTGGATGGCGGAGCAAACCTGTTGATTCTCGAAACGTTCTTTGATACACTCAACTGCAAGGCGGCCATTTTTGCTGCCGAGCAGGTTTTCGAACAGAAAGGAGTGCATCTGCCCGTTATCGTGTCGGGAACGCTTACCAATAGCGGCAGAATGTTGGCAGGTCAGTCGGTTGAGGCTTTTTACACCTCGGTGGAGCATGCCGAGCCGTTGGCAGTGAGTCTGAACTGTTCGTTCGGAGCCAAACAGCTGCAACCCTATCTGAAACGTCTGGCTGAGGTGTCGCGTTATCCCGTTGCAGTCTATCCCAATGCGGGTCTGCCCAATCTGTCGGGTGGTTATGACGAAACCCCTGCCATGATGGCGGCCGATGTGGAGGAGTATCTGAAAGAGGGACTGGTCAATATCGTGGGCGGATGTTGCGGAACCACTCCGTTGCATATTGCCGAGTTTGCCAAGGTGGTAAAGAACTACAAACCGCGCCGATTTGAGGCTGTGGCGGAGAGATGTACCGCGTTCAGCGGTCTGGACAGACTGACGGTTACGGCCGAGTCTAACTTTATCAATATTGGCGAGAGAACAAATGTGTCCGGTTCGGCCAAGTTTGCACGTCTTATCAGGGAGGAGAAGTTTGATGAGGCATTGTCGATTGCCCGTAATCAGGTCGAGAATGGCGCCCAGATAGTGGATGTGTGTTTCGATGACGGCATGATTGACGGCAAGACTGCCATGCGTCGTTTCTTGAACCTGGCGGCTGCGGAACCCGACATTGCAAAGGTGCCCTTCATGATTGATTCTTCGTCATGGGATGTGTTGGAGACAGGTTTGAAGTGTGTGCAGGGTAAGAGCATAGTGAACTCCATCTCTCTCAAAGAGGGCGAGGAGGAGTTTGTCCGCAGGGCACGTTTGATAAAGAGATATGGTGCTGCCGTGGTGGTGATGTTGTTTGACGAGAGAGGGCAGGCCGATACTTATGAACGCAAGATTGAGGTGGCCGAGAGGGCTTATAAGATTCTGACGGGAATCGGTTTCGATGCCTATGATATCATTTTCGATCCTAATGTGCTGGCCGTCGCCACTGGTATTGAGGCGCACAACAGATACGGTATAGATTTCATCAAGGCCTGCGGATGGATAAAGCAGAACCTGCCGGGGGTCAATATCAGCGGAGGAGTAAGTAATCTGTCGTTTGCGTTCAGGGGTATCAATTCGGTGCGTCAGGCATTGCATTCGGTATTCTTGTATCATGCCATTGAGCAGGGAATGAACATGGGAATTGTGAATCCCGCCATGGTGACCATGTATGACGATATTGAGCCGGAGTTGCTGAAGCTGACCTCTGATGTGGTTCTTGCCACGGATGCGGAGGCTGGTGACCGTTTGGCGCAGTATGCACAGAGATTGAAGGAGAGTGAGAGCGGCGCTACGGTAACAATCGAAAAACAGACCGAGCAGTGGCGCGAGAAGAGTCCTGCGGAACGTATTTCCTATGCCATGTTGAAAGGAGTGACGGAGCATATCGAGGAGGATGTGCTGGCGGCTTATGGCGAGTTGGGCGATCCGTTGGCGGTTATAGACAAATGTTTTATGCCGGCTATGGCTCAGGTGGGCGAGTTGTTCGGCAGTGGAAAGATGTTCCTGCCGCAGGTGGTCAAGAGTGCCAGAGTGATGAAGAGTGGAGTGGGTGTGCTTACCCCCATGATTGAGAGTGGCAGAGAACAGGGCAAATCGTCGGGCAGGGTGGTTATGGCCACCGTCAAGGGCGATGTGCATGATATAGGAAAGAATATTGTTGCCGTTGTGATGAATTGTAACGGCTATGAGATAAACGATTTGGGAGTGATGGTCGATCCGGAGAAGATTGCTGACGTGGTGCAGGAGTGGCATGCCGATGCAGTGGGATTGAGCGGATTGATTACCCCGTCGTTGGATGAGATGATAAAGGTTGTCAAGGAGTTTGAGAAACGAGGTTTGACGGTGCCCGTAATGATAGGCGGCGCCACTACCTCTGCGTTGCATACGGCTGTGAAGATTGCTCCGTGTTATTCGGGTCTGGTGGTTCATGGCAGGGACGCTTCGGACGGAACGGCAATCCTGAACAAACTGCTGGGTGATGAGGTGGCGACTTTTGCCGAAGAGGTGAGAGCTAAACAGGCCGTATTGCGGAGTCGTTATGAGCAGGGGCAGTCGGCGGAGATAAAGAGCTTTGTACAGGCAACAGCCGACAGAGAGGTGAAGAGTGCGACAAGTGTTGTGGCTCCGAAAAATGTTGGCACCGAGGTGTTGGCGGACTATACTGTTGGCGGATTGCGACCTTATATTGATTGGAGTTTCTTCTTCAATGCATGGGGAGTGAAGGGACGTTATCCCGAGATTTTCGACCATGCCGAGAAGGGCGAGGAGGCGCGTCGTCTTTTTGCGGATGCCAATGCCATGCTGGATAAGATTGAGGCCGAGAATCTGTTGCAACTGAGAGGTGTTGTGGGAATCTTCAAGGCCGAAGGCCGAGAGAATGACATCTGGATTGAGGCAGAGGACGGAAGAAAGGTAAGATTGGCCCAACTGCGCAACCAGACGGATGAGAGGAGTCGTTCGTTGGCCGATTATGTGGCAGAGAACGATTATGTGGGCCTGTTTGCGGTGAGTGCAGGTGTTGGTCTTGCGGAGCATATAGAGGCATATAAGGCGGCCGGAAACGATTATGATGCCATCATGATAAAGTTGTTGGCCGACCGTCTTACCGAGGCTCTGGGTCAGGTGGCGCACTTGAAGATGCGTCGTCAGATGTGGGGCTATGAGCAGGGCGAGATGCCGAGTGTGCAGGATGTTGTGGCCGACCGATTCTCGGGTGCGCGAATGGCGTTCGGATACCCCTCGTGTCCCGACCATTCACTCAAAAAAGAGGTGTTTGAACTTCTGAATGTGGAGGAACGTACACCGTTGAGACTAACGGAGAACTATATGATTTCGCCGGGCGAGTCGATATGTGGAATTATTCTGGCTGATGAGAGGGCCGAATATTTCGATGTCGGCAGGATTGACGAGGAACAGCTGGCGGATTATGCCGCACGCCGCGGAATGGATAAAGAAGAGATCAAACGTCTTATCCCCAATAATATATAATTGAAAGAAAAATGCTGACTCGTAACGAAATATTGATGGTGCGTTCGCTGGCCGACAAGAGCGGTCGCGAGGAGCATGGTATGTTTGTCGTTGAGGGCGGCAAGATGGTGGGCGAATTGCTCAACTCGCAGTTGGATGTGTATAGACTATTTGTGACTTCGCGTAGTGGGGTGAAACATCCTGCTGCCGAACTGGTCAGCGAGAAGGAGATGGAACGTATGAGCCGTCTGAAAACCCCTTCCGACACGTTGGCGGTGGCACGTATTCCGCGCCGAGAGACGGTTTCGCACAAGGGACTCGTATTGGCATTGGACAAGGTGCAGGATCCGGGCAATTTGGGAACTATAATCCGCATTGCAGATTGGTTCGGGGTGCGTTGTATATTGGCGTCGCACGATACGGTGGATTGTTTCAATCCGAAAGTTGTGCAGGCTACCATGGGGGCGCTGTATAGAGTGAATGTCGTCTATGGAGAGTTGCCTGAAATGCTGACTGACATGAAACAGGCGGGGAAGAGAGTCTATGGGACCATGCTTGAAGGCGGTCATGATATGTATGCAGGGGAGCTTGATAACGAAGGCGTACTGGTGATGGGTAGCGAGGGAAAAGGAATCTCGGCCGAGGTGGCAGCGCTGTTGGATGAAAGATTGTTTATTCCTCCGTTCCCGCAGGCGGGTAGCGGTAGCGAGTCGCTGAATGTGGCGGTAGCTACGGCGGTGGCGGTTGCCGAGTTCAGGCGCAGGCTTCACAGATAGAGGTAAAAAAAGAAAAAATATAAATAAAGTAAGATGGAAAATAAGAGAGGTTCGTTTGGAAGTAAATTCGGAGTGGTTGCGGCCGTGGCAGGTTCGGCTGTGGGTTTGGGTAATATATGGAGATTTCCGTATATCGCAGGAGAGAACGGTGGAGCAGTTTTCATTATTGTGTATCTGTTGATATGTCTTTTGATTGCAATACCGGTGATGATATCCGAGTTTGCCATTGGTCGTCATGGCCGCAAGAATGTGATGGGATCGATGCGCCAGGTGGCCAAGGGTAAGATGTGGTTGAGTCTTGGCTATTTGGGTGTTTTTGCGGCGGTGTTGATATTGTCTTTCTATTCGGTGATAGCGGGTTGGACCTTGAACTTTATAGTGGAGTCGGTGAAAGGCTTCTCGGGTATGGACGTGACTGCTCTGACGGCAAATTTCAATGGCTTTGTGAATAGCAACGAACCTATCGTGTGGACACTTCTGTTCCTTGCTCTGACGGCTGTTATTGTGCTGTGCGGTGTGGAGAAGGGTATAGAACGTAGCAGCAAGATCATGATGCCTATGTTGGTGCTGATGTTGTTGGGTATGTCTATCTATTCGTTGTTCCTGCCCGGCTTTGGGGAGGCGTTCAGATTCCTGTTTAAGCCCGATTTCAGCAAGATGACATGGGATGTGGTTTTGCAGGCCCTCGGTCAATCGTTCTTCTCGATGAGTGTGGGAATGGGTACCATGATTACTTATGGCTCATATATTAAGGATAAGGAGAATCTGTATGGCGTGGGCGCGACAGTGGCTTTGTCCGATGTGCTGATTGCTTTCTTGGCGGGTGTGGCTATCTTCCCTGCCGTATTCACATTCGGAATTGCTCCTACGTCGGGTTCCGAACTGGTGTTCCTCACCTTGCCCTCGGTATTCTCACAGATTCCGGCCGGACAGTTGCTTTCGTTTGTGTTCTTTGTGTTGTTGTTCTTTGCTGCCATCACTTCGGCCATCTCGTTGCTGGAAGTTCCGGTGGCTTATCTAACCGAGGAGTTCAACATCAAACGTAAATGGGCTGTTGTGATGGGTTTTGTTGTTATAGGCGCACTTTCGGTGTTCTGTACATTGTCGTTGCAGGATGGTTCTTCGCTTGTTGTGGGCGGAGATTCGTTGTTCGACTTCTTTGATAAGTTCACCTCTAACATCATGCTGCCCGTTGGTGGTATATTGGTGAGTGTGTTTGTGGGTTGGTTCATGGACAAGAAGTTGCGTTACGACCAGTTTACCAATCAGGGACAGTGTGCAGTCAAATTGTACAAATTTCTGGTGTTCCTCGTGAAGTTTGTGGTGCCTGTGGCCATTTCCATCCTATTTATCAGCAAAAACCTTTTTTAAACAAAGACTTTCGGGGTGCAAATACTGACGTTGCTACTTCCCGCAGTGCGTCATACCATGGTAGCCCTTTTTTAAACAAAGACTTTCGGGGTGCAAATACTGACGTTGCTACTTCCCGTAGTTCGTCACACCACGGTAATCCTTTTTAAACAAAGACTTTCGGGGTGCAAATACTGATGTTGCTACTTCCCGCAGTGCGTCACACCACGGTAATCCTTTTTAAACAAAGACTTTTGTGGGGTAAATACTGACGTTGCTGTTTCCCACAGTGCGTCACACCACGTTAATCCTTTTTAAACAAATAGGCGATGCACATTGTGCGTCGCTTTTTTTTCGTAAATTTGTAAATTGCAATCAAGAGCATCATGCAACAAGAGAAGATATACGAAACATTGAAACGTTGGTGGGGGTATGACTCGTTTCGTGCAGGCCAGAGAGAGGTGATAGAATCTGTCTGTGCGGGACGTGACACGCTTGCTTTGATGCCTACGGGTGCGGGAAAGTCGTTGTTGTATCAACTGCCCGCCATGATGAAAGAGGGCGTTTGTATTGTTGTCACGCCGCTGATAGCTCTGATGAAGGACCAGACCGATGCACTGCGAAAGCGAGGTATTTCGGCTGTGGCGGTCTATTCGGGTATGACGGACCGAAAAATTGACATCGCGTTGGATAATTGTGTCTATGGCGATGTCAAATTCCTCTATATTGCTCCCGAACGAATTTCGAGTGATATGTTCACGATGCGAGTACGCAAGATGAACGTGTCGTTGATAGCGGTGGATGAGGCTCATTGTATTTCGCAGTGGGGTTATGATTTCCGCCCGTCCTATCTGCGTTTGGCTCGTTTGAGAGAGTTGGCTCCCGATGCACCTGTGGTGGCACTGACTGCCTCGGCCACATCGCGGGTGGCGGAGGATATCATGAAGAGATTGAATTTTTCCTCCAAGAATATTGTGCGCACGAGTTTTGCCCGCAAAAATCTTTCGTTTGTGGTGCGCCGAACGGATGACAAGCGTGGTCAGTTGATGCGAGTATTGGAGAGTGTGCCGGGTAGCGGTATAGTCTATGTGCGTACCCGTGACGGTGCCGAGAAATTGTCGGCCGAGTTGCGTGAGGAGGGAGTTGCCGCGGAGTTCTATCATGGCGGTCTGCCTCATGGCGAACGCAGTATCAGACAGGATGCATGGCAGGATGGTCGGGTGAGGGTTATGGTTGCTACCAATGCTTTCGGTATGGGTATCGACAAGGCCGATGTGCGCTTTGTGGTGCATTACGATGTGTGTGATTCGTTGGAGGCCTATTATCAGGAGGCCGGTCGTGCGGGTCGTGACGGCCGTAGGAGCTATGCTGTGTTGTTGGCGGCGTCTGACGAGAAGAGCAAGATGGAGGGCCGTTTTCGCAATGAATTTCCGGCGGCCGATACAATCAAGAGCATTTATTCCAAATTGTGCAGTTATTTGCAGGTGGCTGTCGGTGACGGTAAGTTTGCCTCGTTCATATTTGATGTTTATGATTTTTGTGCCCGCAACAAATTGTTCAGAGGAACGGTTGTGAATGCCATCAAGATTCTGCAACAAAACGGTTATATGGTGCTGACAGATGAGGCGGAGAATCCTGCCCGACTGATGTTCTGTGTGGGGCGTGAGGATCTTTATAATATTCGTGTGGAACGCAGGGAACTCGATACGGTATTGCGAACAATATTGCGCCTTTATGAGGGCGTTTTCACCGAGTTTCGTCCCATAGATACGCAGGAGATAGCGCTGTATAGCGGATTTACGGAGGAGCATGTGAAGGATGTTTTGAAACAGTTGTGGCGCATGCATGTGATTCGCTATGTGCCCAAGAATGTTTCGCCAATGTTGGTGCTGACGGAGGAACGTCTGCCCGAGAAGGATATATATATTGATCCCGACACGTTGGAACGCCGTCGTCAGATGACGGCCGAACGTCTTGAACGTATGTTTGAGTATGTGACAAACGAGGAGCAGTGTCGCAGTGCATTTATAGGTGAATATTTCGGCGAGGAGGATGCTGCGGAGTGCGGTTGTTGCGATGTGTGTCTTGAACGACGCAGGGGCGAACGTGCAAAACGCAATGCAACGGAACTGCGAGAGGAGATAAAAAGACGTATCGTGGAGAACGAGTTTACGGTCAAGGAGCTGGTTGCGGGATTTGCTGTGGAGCCTCAAAAAATACTTGCCGAGGTGGATGAGTTGATGGCAGAGGGAGATATTTTGGTGAACTCGCGCGGAATAATCGAAATAAAGCCATAACTTTGCGGGCGAAACGGGTCAGAATGAGTGAATATTTGAGTACCATATCCAACGAGGAGTTGAAGGAACTGCCGGCATGTCTGTTTGGCGGTAAAGTGGAGATCGTGGACCACGAGAGCAAGGTTACGGCTGCTTGCCGTTATCTTTCCAGATTTGATGTCCTTGGTTTCGACACCGAGACAAAGCCCTCGTTTCAGGCGGGAGTGACCAATCCCGTGGCACTCATTCAGATATCTACGGCGGATCGTTGTTTCCTGTTCCGTATCTGCCGCATGAAATTCCATAAGGATATAATTCGTTTGTTGTCTGATAAACGCATCCGTAAGGTGGGTGTGGATGTGAAGGGCGACTTGGTGGCTTTGCAGAGGATACGCAGATTCCGTCCGGCAGCATTTGTGGACTTGCAGAACGAGGTGGAGAACTACGGCATAGAGGAGAAGAGTTTGCGCAAGATGGCCGCCATTGTGCTGGGGCAGTATGTGTCCAAGGCGCAGAGGTTGAGTAATTGGCAGAGTCCCCATCTGACGCAGGCGCAGATAAATTATGCGGCTACGGATGCGTGGGCATGCTTGGAGATTTATAAAAGATTGTCGGAAAATAATAATACAAAATAACGTGTTGAAGTATAAGAGAATATTTTTGCGTCGCGGTCGTGACGAGGCGTTGCAGCGATTCCATCCGTGGGTTTTCTCGGGAGCAATAGCAAAGAGTGACGGCCAACCCGAGGAGGGTGAGGTGGTGGATGTTTGTTCGTCAGATGGAACTTTCATGGCGCGAGGCCATTGTCAGATCGGCTCCATTGCGGTGCGAGTACTGACGTTCGATGAGAGAGAGGATATAGATGCCGCTTTTTGGCGTCGTCGCATAGAGGCGGCTTATGACGTGCGCCGTGCGGCCGGACTGACCGACTCGGAACAGACAACATGTTATCGTCTGGTACATGGCGAGGGTGATGGTTTGTCGGGTCTTGTAATTGATATCTATGGTGCCGAGGATGGTTCTTCGATGACTGCTGTTGTGCAGTGCCATACGGTGGGTATGTTCCTTTCGAGGGAGCAGATTGCGACGGCACTGCGTGAGGTATATGGTGACCGACTCACCTCCATATACGACAAGAGTAGTCAGACGGTGCCGTTCAATGCGGGGCTTGATGCTCGTGACGGCTATCTGTATGGAAAGTCGGCTCATCCCGTTGCCGTGTTGGAGAACGGCAATAAATTCTATGTCGATTGGGTGAAGGGTCAGAAGACGGGTTTTTTCCTTGATCAGCGATATAATAGATATCTGGTTGGCGAGTATGCGCGCGGACGTCGATTGCTGAATACGTTCTGCTATACGGGCGGATTCTCGGTATATGGACTGGCAGGAGGTGCCGAACGAGTGGTGTCGGTGGACAGCTCGGCTATTGCCGTTGAACTTACCGACCGCAATATGGAACTCAATTTCGGTCCCGATGCACCTCACAAGGCGGTGGCGGAGGATACGTTTGAGTTTCTGCGCAGTGTTGAGAAGGGTGAGTTTGATATGATAATTCTTGATCCGCCTGCTTTTGCAAAACATCAGCGCGTATTGAAGAATGCCACACAGGGCTACAAACGTCTTAATGCGGCGGCAATGGAGAAGATTGCTCCGGGAGGTATATTGTTTACGTTCAGTTGTTCTCAGGCGGTGAGCAGCGAATTGTTCCGCACGACGGTGTTCTCGGCCGCAGCGATAGCAAAACGCAATGTGCGCATCCTGCATCAGCTGACTCAACCTGCCGACCACCCTGTGAATATCTTTCATCCCGAAGGCGAGTATCTGAAAGGACTTGTCCTCTACGTCAAATAATTTTCTTCATTAGAGGTTAATGGGGGGCTTGGCGGCTGCGGGAAGTCGCACCGTCGGCCTTTTGTCCCGCAAATGTCTTTGAAATAAAAAACCCTGCATCATCATGATGCAGGGTTTTCGTTTATTTAGGGTAATAAGCTTATTTGTCAAGTTTCGGACCTGCCTCAACGAGTTTCTTACCCTCCTCGTTGGTGGTGAATTTAGAGAAGTTCTTGATGAAACGACCTGCCAAATCCTCAGCTTTGGTGTTCCACTCCTCAGCAGCAGCATAAGTGTCGCGCGGATCGAGGATGTTGGGATCAACACCGGGAAGTTCGGTGGGAACCTGGAAATCGAAGTAAGGAATCTGTTTGGTAGGAGCATTGTCGATAGAACCGTCCAGGATGGCATCGATAATACCGCGAGTATCTTTGATAGAGATACGTTTGCCGGTACCGTTCCAACCGGTGTTAACCAAGTAAGCCTTAGCACCTACTTTCTCCATTCTCTTAACGAGCTCCTCGCCGTATTTGGTGGGGTGCAACGAAAGGAATGCAGCACCGAAGCAAGCCGAGAAAGTCGGGGTGGGCTCGGTGATGCCACGCTCTGTACCAGCCAATTTAGCGGTAAAGCCAGAGAGGAAGTAGTATTTGGTCTGCTCCGGAGTCAGGATAGAAACGGGAGGCAGAACA
>JAGBHS010000058.1 GCA_017935385.1 Tidjanibacter sp. | reverse complement strand
TTCAACACCATGTTTCCGTTTCCGGAAGAACCGTCACGATAGGCAAAAATCAAATCGCCGTCGGGCAGAGAGCAGAACTCCGGATAGGTGACATGACTCTCTTCGACCCCCACCATCGGCATCATCTCGCCCAACTCCAAAGAGCCGGCCGCAACGGCACGCACATAGTGTAACGGATGACCATGATGATCCCATGCAACATGCAATACTCCGTCACCGTCCACGCCAAGCGAGATGCCATTGTGCGCATCCTTCACATTTCCCGAATATTGGGTACGATGCAGTTCCCACTCCTCAGTCCCCAACTCTCTGGCTGCCAACACCATCACTCCTTGCGCATCATAAAATGCCGTATACTGTCTGTCGCCATGCGTCACCAACGACTGATTGCGGAAAACCGTCGTATTAACACTGTTCCTTGCCCATGCATTGTCGGCAACTTTCACAAGTCTGTCACCCGACGAACAACCCATCATCAGCAACATATAAAGCAACAAAAATAATCCCGCTTTCCTCATAAATTTATGTTCTATGTTCATTAATGTTAAAAAATCCACTTACCATTCTTCATCCCAAATTGGGCATATGGATTACCGATGCAAGTTAACTATTTTTTTTGGTTTTTTATTCTACCTGTCTATCTATCAAAACACAATTATAATAGGCTCCTGGGTACATCAAAAAAACTTTTTTCCTATATTTGTAAAATATAGGATGCACCCGGTATAGGTATGTATTTCATGAACACTAATTGAAAAAAAATATGGAATTACTGAAAGTAGAAAACGTGAGTAAGAGTTTCGCCAAGCACAAGGCCCTCGACGATGTCTCTCTCTCCATCCCGCGCGGAAGCGTCTACGGACTGTTGGGCCCCAACGGTGCCGGCAAGACAACCCTCATCCGCATCATAAACAGAATCACCGCGCCCGACAGCGGCACCATATACCTCAACGGCAAACCTCTTCAACCCGAAGATGTTACCCGCATAGGCTATCTGCCCGAAGAACGCGGTCTGTACAAGAACATGAAGGTGGGTGAGCAGGCTCTCTATTTTGCCCAGCTCAAAGGCCTATCGCGTCGCGATGCCACGGCACGTCTGAAAAAGTGGTTCACCCATTTCGGCATTCAGGGCTGGTGGGACAAGAAGGTCACCGAGTTGAGCAAAGGTATGGCCCAGAAGGTGCAGTTCATCGTCACCATACTCCACGAACCGGAATTGCTCATTTTTGACGAGCCGTTCAGCGGATTCGACCCCATAAATGCCAATCTGCTCAAAGAGGAGATTATGAAACTGCGCGACAACGGTGCTACGGTCATCTTCTCCACTCACAACATGGCATCGGTGGAGGAGGTTTGCGACCACATAACCCTCATCAACAAATCGAAAAACATCCTCAGCGGTAAGGTGGATGAGATTCGTCATGCCCACGGCAACAACATCTTTGAGGTGGATTTCAGGGGTAGTCGCGAGGAACTCACCGCAGCGCTGACCGACAAATGCACTCTCTTGGAGAGCAATGACGAGAACTCGGTCTACAACTCGTTGAAGATACACATTCCCGATGATGGCGGTGTCAAAAGTATCATCTCGTTGATAAATGACACGGTGGAGATCCGTTCGTTCCACGAGGTGATTCCCAGCATGAACGACATCTTCATCAAAGCAGTGGCAGGACAACTTTAACCCTCAAAACAGACAGACACAATGAGTAAAATCAGTATAATAGCAGGACGAGAGTTCAACGAACGCGTACGCAAAAAAAGTTTTATCATCACCACCATTCTGATGCCCGTATTTTTTGTGGGTCTGATAGTAGTGATGGCACTGATGATGAATTTCCAGCAGGAAGAGGAGAAACAGATCACGGTACTCGACAAGAGTGGCATGGTGGCTCCGAAGTTGCAAAACAGTGGCGATCTCATCTTCTCTACCTCAGAGAGCAGTTTTGAGGAGCTGACCGCCGAGAAACAGGATGACCTGTACGGAATTCTGGTGATAGGCGAGAACGTGATAGAGAATCCGAAGAACGTGCAGTTCTACACCTACGAGTCCTCAACCATCAACATAGAGAAATCGATAACCGATCAGATAGAGAACATTCTTGAAGAGGAGAAACTGAAAAGTTACAACATTGAGAATCTGCCGCAAATATTGGCAGAGATAGAGACTCCCGTCAGCATGCAGGTGAGCCAGATAACCGAAACGGGCGAAACCAAAGCGGTATCCAACATGGTGAACATCGCCATCGCCTATCTGTTCGGTTTGATGATATACATGGTTGTCTTCCTGTATGGCAACATGGTGATGCAGGGCGTGATAGAGGAGAAGAGCAACAAGGTGTTGGAGGTGATGGTATCGAGTGTGAAACCGTTCCAACTGATGATGGGTAAGATATTGGGTATAGCAGCGGTGGCCGTATTGCAATTCGTGATATGGGTGGTATTTATTGTCGGAGTAGGCGGTGCGCTGATGAATGTCTTTGCCGGCGACATGATAGAGGCGGCAGCAGCAATGCAGAGTGGCATGCCTATGGATATGACCAACATGGCAATGGATGCCGACATGGCTTCGGTAATCAACACCATCACCGATCCGGGCTACCTGATAAGAATATTCGGCGGATTCCTCATCTTCTTCATCGGAGGTTATCTGCTCTATTCGGCAATGTTTGCGGCTGTGGGTAGCGCGGTGGACAACGAGAAAGACACCCAGAATCTGCAACTGCCCATCAGTATTCCGTTGATTCTGGCGCTGGTGGTTATGGTAAACGCAATGCAGGATCCCAATGGTCAGTTGGCTTTCTGGTTCAGCATGATACCGTTCACGTCACCGGTTGTGATGATGGCGCGTCTGCCCTACGGAGTTCCCGACTGGCAGTTGTGGTTGTCGATAGTATTGTTGTTTATAACCTTTGTGGGCATGGTATGGCTGGCCGGCAAGATATACAGAGTGGGAATCTTCATGTATGGCAAGAAACCGACCTTGAAGGAGCTCATCAAATGGAGTCGCTACAAAGTATGATCTTTTTTTCAAGTCTACCTGACGGAAATATCTCCGAACAAGTGGATTTGGGTATATGGTTTGCAGCATTGAGAAGAGGCTCTCCCTCATTGGAGGAATCACATAGATTGTAACGCCGACATTTCTCGCACATTTCGATGCCGACTCGGAACAAGGGCGGGCGAACAGATGAGAACAATGTGAGGCAGAAAAACATGGAATAAAAAACACAAAAACTTGAAGCGAGATGTTGTTACTGAAAATTTTGCTTATAACGTCAATCGTATTGCAGTTCTTTGCTGTGATAGTGGCGTTGCGACTGATGAAACGCACCAAGTATAATGTTGCGTGGATGTTGCTGTCAATCGCTTTTACGATAATGTGCTTTCTCCGTTTCGGCGAGTGGTTTCAGTTCACGGACGATAGATCCCTCACCCTCTCTCCGCTGACGGTGGCATGGTGCGGTGTGGCCACCTCGCTATGTCTGGCCATAGGAACATTTTTCCTCAGCAAAATATTCCAGTACATAGAACGTCTTGAAGCACAGCGCCGACTGACCGAACGCCGCATCCTCTCCACCACACTGCGCACCGAGGAGAAGATGCGCCTGCGTTTCTCGAAAGAACTGCACGACGGTCTGGGTCCGTTGCTCTCGTCGGCCAAGATGGCCATGTCGGCACTCTCCGATGAGAACTCGGCCGAAACCAACAATGAAATTGTCAAGAGTGCCATGAACGTGATAGACGAATCGATATGTTCGTTGAGGGAGATTTCAAACAACCTCAGCCCACACATACTGAAAGATTTCGGCCTTACTCGCGGCATCAACAACTTCATCAAACGACTTGTCAATGCCGGCAACGTGAAGATAACGTTCAAAACCAATCTGGGTTCCGACCGTTTCAACAACGACACGGAGGTTATTCTCTATCGTGTGACCTGCGAGCTTATAAACAACAGTCTGAAATACGCCTCATGCAGCAAAATCAACATCTCGTTGCAATATCAGAACGAGGTGATAACGTTAATATATTCGGATAACGGCATAGGTTTCGATCCGAAAAATAGTTTTGAGAACGGAATGGGTCTGTCGAACATATCATCACGCATCAACTCATTGAAGGGAAGTTTCTCTATTGACAGTGAGCCGGGCGGAAAGGGTATGCAGGCAGTGATTGTCGTGAACGGAATTTTGGAGAATGACAGAAACAGAGAGAATTAAAGTAATATTGGTGGATGATCACACACTCTTTCGCGGCGGCATGAAGGGATTGCTGTCGATGCGCAAGGAGTGTGAGGTGGTGGGCGAGGCCTCAAACGGAGTCGAGTTCCTTGATTTGATAGGGAAGGTCGATTTCGATGTGGTGTTGCTTGATATCGATATGCCGGTCATGAACGGCATGGAGGCGGCACGCAAGGCCCTGACGGAGCATCCCGAGATGAGAATAATAGCCCTGTCGATGCATGGCGCCAGCGAATACTATTTCGCCATGGTGGAGTCGGGCGTGAAGGGATTCCTGCTCAAAAACTCCGACATAGATGAGGTGGAACAGGCAATCATTTGTGTGCATGAAGGAGGCAGTTTTTTCTCCAAAGAGTTGCTCGACGATTTTGTGGAGGACCTGAGGGAAAGCGACAAACAACTGCCCGAGGAGGAGAATGCCGATACGCTTTCGGAACGCGAACGCGAGGTGCTGTTGCTTATCTGCAAAGGATTGTCGAATGTTGAGATTGCCGAGAAACTCTTTATCTCGAAACGTACGGTAGACAAGCACCGCGCCAACATATTGGAGAAAACAGGTTGTAAGAATACGGCCAACATGGTGGTCTATGCCATCAAGAATTCGTTGGTGGATCTTTAATCAGTGTAACTTGAAATACCGACCGCTTAACAACCCGGACCCTCGCCATAGTTCGATTGGCGCCCCTGCTTTGGGAGCAGGGGGTTCCGAGTTCACCCGGTAATTTTACTCTGGACATGGAACGCCCCAACGACTACCCCCTCACTCACGAAAGAAATGAAAGAAAAAATGAAAAAAAATCTGATACAAAATCTGCGCTCCTGCAATCTGTGTATGCTTGTGTGGCGCATATTGTTGGTTTATATCGTCTTGTGGTTGTGCAGGGCGGTGTTCTGGATATACAATGCCGACCTCATCGGAACCACCACCTCGGAAGAATTGGGACAGTTGATATACGGCTCATGGCGATTCGACACGGTGAGTATGCTCTATGTCAACATCTTCTTCATCGTACTGTCACTCATACCGTTGCGTTTGAGAGAGAAAGAGTGGTGGCAGAAGATAATGTTCTGGTACTACATAGCGGTCAATACACTGACGGTGGTGGTACTCAATGTTGCCGACATCATCTATTTCAACTACACACAGAAGCGTTTCACATCCGACGAACTCTTCTTTGCCGACAATGACAACTCGCTGAAACTGATAATGAAATTCGCCGCCGAGAACTGGTATCTCATTCTCTTCGGTGTGGCGCTGATAGCGTTGTTGTGGTACGGCTACGGCCGCAAGGCACGCCCCACGCATCGCATCGGTAACAAATGGGCCTTCTTCGGTGTCAATATGTTTACGTTGGCATGTGCCATAGGTTTGTCGATAGGCGGCATAAGAGGAGGCTTTTCGCACAGCACCCGTCCCATAACATTGAGCAACGCCACCGACCACACCAAATCGGTCTCGAAAGCCTACCTGATCCTCAGCAACCCCTTCTGCACCATCCGCACAATGGGTAACGAGGGTATCTCATACAAAAAGTACTATGAGCAAGAGCAACTCGACTCGCTATATACTCCCTATCACTATCCCGATACGACAGCCATGGCGGCCCCGTTGAAGGACAAAAACATCATCATTTTCATACTCGAAAGTTTCAGTGCCGAACACTCGGCCTTCCTCAACCCCGAACTATATGCCGGCAAGAGTGGATACACTCCGTTCCTCGATTCGCTGATGAAGGAGGGGCTTACCTTCTGGTCTTGTTACTCAAACGGTCATAAATCCATTGAGGCCATGCCCTCTATTCTGGGTTCAATACCGTCGTTCAAGACACCGTTTGTGCTGATGCCCCAGTCGTTGGGAGAGAGCCGTCAGTTGCCCAAGATTCTTGCCGAACAAGGCTACACAACCTCTTTCTTCCTCGGCTCACCGCGCAGCTCAATGGGATTCGGAGCCTATGCCAACAATGCGGGCATTAACAACATCTATGCAATGGAGGACTACGAAAAAATACATGGCAATGGCGACTTTGACGGTTGGTGGGGCATATGGGATGAACCGATGATTCAATACACCGGCAGCGTGCTCAACACCACCCAACAGCCCTTCATGGCCACCCTCTACACCATCACTTCACATCACCCCTTCGTCTATCCCGAGGAGTATGAGGGACGTTTCGACAGAGGACAAACCAAGCTTCACTATCCGGTACAATACACCGACCATGCCCTGCGTCAATTCTTCGCCACATACGGCAACGAGGAGTGGTTCCGCAACAGTGCCTTTGTCTTCGTGGCCGACCACGTTTCTTCCGAAACATTCACCCCCGAAGCCAATACTCTCATGGGCGGCAACCGCATCATCAGTTTCATCTACACCCCCGACGGCTCGGTGAAAGGCATTCACAACGGCATCACGCAACAAATAGACATAATGCCCACCTTGCTCGGACTGATGGGATACAACGAACCCTATTTCGGCTTCGGAAACGACATCTTCGCACCCTCCGACCAGCAACCCACAACAATAGGTTTCTCATCGAAGGCCATGCAATTCTACATTGCCGATGCCGAATATGTGGTGCTGTTTGACGAGAACTCCGTCACCAAAGTGTTCCGCACCGACGACCCGACCGAAACACCCATTGCAGAGCCGTGGCCCGACCGTATACACGAACTGGAAACCCAACTCAAAGCCACCATACAACAATACTACCACCATCTCGAATCCCAAATTTTTAAACCATTGGGAGTGTAGTGGGGTGATGGAGGTCTTGTGGAGCGACCATAGGACTGGAATTCTATGAAACTGCACCTATGGTTAGTTTAGTGGAGTAACCCGAAATGTGATGTTGGAGGTCTTGTGGAGCGACCATAGGTCAGGAGTTCTATGAAACTGCACCTATGGCAAGTCTGATGGAGCAATCCGAGAGTTAGGCGATGAGGCGCTTGTGGAGCAACCACCACCAAGAAATAGAAAAAAAACGCGACAACTAATTGTCGCGTTTTTTACTGTCTATCCATATCGTCACAGGTCCGTCATTTATCAACTCAACCTGCATGTCGGCACCGAAAACACCCGTCGGCACCTCTCGCCCCATTATCTCACGCAATCGGGTCACAAACCTCTCATATATCGGCACCGCCACCTCCTCACGAGCCGCCCTAATATAAGAGGGGCGGTTTCCATGCTTGGTGAGGGCTTGAAGAGTAAACTGACTGACTACAAGAATATCTCCTTCGGTCTGTCTGACATCAAGATTCATCACCCCGTTCTCATCATCAAAAATACGCAATTGGGTGACCTTCTTTGCCAACCATTCTATATCCTCGTCACCATCGGCATCCTCAATTCCCACCAATACCAACAGACCTTTGTTTATCGATGAATGTAACTCTCCACCGATAGTTACGGATGCTCTCTTTACGCGCTGCAACAATACTCTCATCTCTTCTCTTTTTTTATTCTCGTTTTTCAACCACCTCAATGTGCTTCAAGCCAGTTGTCGCCGATTCCGCACTCCACCGATAGGGGAATGCTCAGGCTAACGGCCTGCTCCATGGAACTGCGCACAATCTCCACCACACGTTCCTGCTCGCTGCGCAACACATCCACCACCAACTCATCATGCACCTGCAAGATGACCTGCGATTGCAGATTCTCCTCTCTCAATCGGCGTCTGACACTACTCATCGCCATCTTTATGATATCGGCCGCACTGCCCTGAATGGGGGCATTGATGGCATTTCGTTCGGCCAGAGAACGTGTATTGGCATTTGCCGAACGGATATCGGGCAGATAGCGACGACGACCGAAAATGGTCTCCACATAGCCGTCATTGCGTGCCCGAGTGACCACATTGTCCATATACTCCTTCACCTTGGGATACGACGCAAAATAACCATCTATGATTGCTTTCGCCTCACTCATTGAGATACCATCTATGCGTTGTCTGAGTCCGAAAGCAGATATGCCGTAGATGATACCGAAATTGGCGGTCTTGGCTTTGCGACGCTGCTCGGAGGTCACCTGGTCAATGGGGACATGGAACAGTCGTGCCGCAGTGTCGCGATGGATATCTTCGCCCTTCTCAAACGCACCTATCATCGCCTCATCGCCGCTCAGGTGTGCCATCAACCTCAACTCAACCTGCGAGTAATCGGCGGCCAACAAGACATGGTCCGAATCGGATGGTACGAAAGCCTTTCTTATCCTGCGTCCCTGCTCCTCGCGAATGGGGATGTTTTGCAGATTGGGGTTAGTGGAACTCAATCGGCCGGTTGCCGTCACCGCCTGATTGAACGATGTGTGGATATGTCCCGTCACCGGATTCACCAACTGCGGCAATGCCTCCACATAGGTCGAAAGCAGTTTCTTGGTACCTCTGTACTTCAATATAAGAGGTATTATCTCGTGTCTGTCGGCAAGGAATTGCAGATACTCCTCGTCGGTACAATATTGTTTTGTCTTTGTCAGTTTAGGTTTCGTGTCCACCTTCAACACCTCAAACAGAGCCACTCCGAGCTGTCGTGCCGAGTTTATGTTCAGATCGGGCATACCGGCCAACTCTCTGATTCGGTTTTCGAGTGCCATCATCTCGGCATTGAGTTCAATGGCATACTCCGCCAACTGCTCCGTATCTATTCTGACACCCGCCCTCTCAATATCAACCAACACATCAATCAGCGGCTCCTCAATATCGCGATACAATTTCTCCAAACCTTCACGCTGCACCTCGGGCCACAACACCTCAAACAATCGCCATGTCACATCGGCATCCTCGGCTGCATATTCGGCAATCTGTGCCAAAGGTACTCGGTCCATGGTCAGTTGCTTGCTGCCACGACCAATAAGACTCTCTATCTGAATGGGCATATAATCGAGATAACGTTGTGCCAGATAATCCATGTTGTGACGCGACTCCGAATCCAGCAGATAATGCAACAACATGGTATCATACTTGAATCCCTTCACCTCAATGCCTTCGCTACGCAACATCATGATGTCGAACTTCATGTTCTGGCCCACCTTCTCCACCTTCTCGTCCTCGAAAAGCGGTTTCAACTCGGCAAACGCCTCTTTCGAGGCGGGAACGTACCATGCCTTTGAGGCCTCGCACGAGAAAGACAGACCCACAATGCGGTCACTGAAACAATCCAGTCCCGATGTCTCGGTATCGAAACAGAATCGGCCCGCAGTGCGCAACCTCGTCACCATCTCGGCCAATTCGGCTCCACTCTCCACAATCTTATATTCGTGCGCCACCGTAGCCACCGTTCCCATCCCTGTCGGTGCGGCAAAAAGGTCGAGTTCCATCGTAGGTTGCGGGGCACTCTTCTTGGTCGCAGGTTGCTCCACCACCTGACCGAAAAGATCGGTCTGCACCTCCTGCTGTGGGGCGACAGGCTCTTTGGCAACACTTCTCTCCGCAACCTCTCCGCCATGCGATACCGCTTGATCATACGGATAGCATATCTGACCGTTGAACGGCGACGGACGACTCTCCATCTCGCGCAGAAACATATTGAAATCCAACTCTCTGTATATCTGTTTCAGCTGCTCGCAGTCGGGACGTTCCATCTCCAACTCCTCGGGTACAAATTTCACGGGAGCATCGAGTGCAATGGTGGCCAACGTCTTCGACAGGCGCAACTGCTCGGCTCCTGCCACAATATTGTCGTGCTGACGTCCTTTCAGCTGCTCCACATTGGCCAGAATATTCTCCACCGTACCGAACTGGTTTACCAGCTTCATGGCTCCTTTCTCTCCGATACCCTGCACACCCGGAATGTTATCCGACGCATCACCCCAAAGAGCCAGAACATCTATCACCAGACGCGGATCCTTGAATCCATAATGCTCCTCTATCTGTGCGGGGCCAAGAATCTCCACACCCTCTCCATTCTTACGTTGGCGGTAGATGAAAACATTATCCCTCACAAGCTGTCCGAAATCCTTGTCGGGGGTCACCATATAAACCTCATAACCCGCCTCGGAAGCCTGATGCGAAATGGTTCCTATAACATCATCGGCCTCATAGCCCGGCACCTCCAAAATGGGAATATGCAATGCCTCCAAGATACGTTTGATGTATGGAACGGATGCAACAATATCTTCGGGTGTTTCACTACGATTGGCTTTGTAAAGCGGATAGAGTGTGTTGCGGAAACTGCCACCATGAGGATCGAAAGCCACACCCAGATAGTGCGGATGCTCATTCACGATGATATCGCGCAGGAATTTAGCAAATCCGAATACAGCCGAAGTATTCAACCCATCACGATTGCGCATGGGACGGCTCATAAAAGCATAATATGACCTGAAAATCAGAGCATATGCATCTATCAGAAACACTCGTTTCATATCTTCTATCGGGAAAATTCGGTCCTACAATCAGTTATCGCATGCCCACCATTCGGCATAAGAGGTGGCGGTCTCGCACAAGCGTACCATAATCAACTCCACACCCTCGGGAAACTCTTTCATTATGCTCTCCGCAAAACGCATGACCATGTTCTCGCACGTGGGCTGATAGTCCACCACCTGCACCTTCGAGAAATCACCCCTCAACACATCAATGAGAGTGTGGTTATGCTCCGTTGCGCGAATCACCAACGAATGGTCATAACGGTCAATTATATGCTCATTGACCACTCTCTTCAAAATACCGAAATCGAGAGTCATACCGAATTTAGGATTGTCGGGATTCTGGTCGGGACATCCGGCCACGGTGACAAACAACTTATAGGAGTGGCCATGAATCTCACGACAACTGCCGTCATAACCGGTCAGTGTGTGAGCCATCTCAAACTCAAACT
>JAGBHS010000057.1 GCA_017935385.1 Tidjanibacter sp. | reverse complement strand
TTTTTTGCTTTTTTTTATTTGACAACCCCGAATCGGATTTTTTTCTAACATAAATATAAATTGAGGTGAGGCTTTAAATGTAAAAAATAAAACATTTTAGCTTTTTTAAGCAGTAATTTTTGTATCTTTGCCAAGATATTTGAACTCTTTTTTGGTTAGGTCAACATGAAAATAGCAATAGCCCAATCTGATTATAAAGTAGGAGACTTTGACGGTAATAAGGCGAAAATAATTTCGGCCATTGAACGGGCCAAGAATAATGGCGTTGATTTGGTGGTTTTTGCGGAGTATGCTATCTGCGGAACTCCGGCTTGTGATTTCTTGCGTATGACGTCGTTCCTGACGGCTTGCGAGGATGCGCTGACAGATATTGCCGATGTATGCGACGGTATCTCGGTCTTGGTAGGATTGCCTTTGGTGCAGAATGGTAAGACCATGAGTGCTGCGGCATTTGTTCAGAACGGTCAGGTGCTGAATTATATAACAAAAAGAAATGTGACATTGGCCGAAGAACGACCCTATGTGAACAGAGGTTTGGGAAGCGATTATGTTACTGTTGGCGGTCGTAAGATTGCTGTGGCCTTGGGGCAGGATATGTTTGACGATGATGAGTATTTTGCCAATGCAGATGTTGTTGTCGGAATGTGTGCCGATCCGTTCTTCCGCCGCAGAATTACTTGGAGATATGATAAGCTCCGAAAGAGGGCGTTTACCAAGAGTAAGAATATTGTTTTTGTAAATCAGGTCGGAGCAGCCTCGGAGGTTGTTTATTATGGCTCCTCGGCGGTGTTTAATGCAAAGGGTGAGGCTATTGCGTTGCTGGCTGATTTTGAGGAAGATTATGCGGAGTTGGACATTGATGCCGAAAATGAGGCGTTGGAGGTTCCGGAACGTAATGATAAGACGACGAATCATTTTAAGGCCATCCGTTTGGGTTTGAAAGATTTTTTTGCAAAGAACGGATACACAAAGGCGGCATTGGTGTTGACCGGAGGTGTTGATTCGGCTGTTGTGGCAGCTATGTTGGTTGAGGCTTTGGGACGTAAAAATGTGCTGGCGTTGTTGTTGCCGACTGGTTTTTCGAAGTTCCATAAGTATGAGAATGCTAAACTGGTGGCGTCAACTTTGAAGATCGCGCATTTCGATGTGGATATAGATGATGCGTTCTCTCGTTTGAGAAAGAAGGCGTCGGAATATATAGATGTAACGGAGGAGGCAGGCGAGGCTCTGCAATCGAGAATTGCCGGTTCTGTGCTGATGGGTGTTTATGACTGCATGGGAGCAGTGCCTGTGAATACCAGCAATAAGACGGAGATAGCTATCGGAGATGTTACCATGTATGGTAATCAGGTGGGCTTTTTGAGTGTGTTGGGCGATTTGTATAAGCATGATGTTTATGCATTGGCCCGCTATCTGAATCGTGAACGCGAGATGATACCCAATGAAATCATGGCTCGAATTCCGTCGGCAGAGTTGAAGCCCGAGATTTTCGGCAAGCCGAAACAGTTGCCTTCGTATGAGGTTTTGGATGCGATTCTTTACAGATTGCTGGAAGAGGGTCAGAGTATGGAAGAGATAACCAATGCGGGATTTGATTCGGAGGTTGTTGGCGACGTATTGGATGTGTTGGCATCGAGCAGAATGTGCAGATACCAGTTCTGCCCGATACTCAGGTTGTCGTCACATCCGTTCAATAAGGCGGGGAATCTGCAACCGATAACGGCAGATTACGGATTTGCAAAGTAAATAAGAGGAGTTCATGGGCGCACCAATCAGACATAAGGGAGAGGTAATACGCATAGAGGGAGATCGCATTGATGTGAAAATGACGGTCGAGAGTGCGTGTGCCTCGTGTCGAGCAAAAAGCGTCTGCGGAATGGACGAGAGTGAGGATCGAATCGTGAGCGTGAAGGATTCGTCGTTGAGTTCCATTTTGGGCTCAGGTGATAAGGTGATTATTTCAATCTCGGAAGGTATTGGAATGAAGGCGGTGATGTATTCATACATTCTGCCTTTTTTCGTTTTATTGGCTGTGCTTGTGATAGCATCATTGGTGCAGGAGAGTGAAGGCGTTGCGGCAATTGCGGCTTTGTTGGCATGCGGTATATATTATATGGTATTATATATATTCAGACATAAGGTAGAAAAAGAAATAATATTTAAAATAGATAAAATTACTGAATAAAAAGAGATGGGAGTACTTGGTTATACGATTCTGACCCTTGCTGTGTTGGGAATTGTGGCAGCGGCAGTGCTGTATTTTGTGGCTAGTAAATTCAGAGTGGAGGAAGATCCCCGCATCGATGATGTGGAGAAGATGTTGCCGGGCGCTAATTGCGGTGGTTGCGGATTCGCAGGATGTCGCGGTATGGCGGATGCTTTGGTGAAGAGAGATGACATTTCGGCACTGTATTGCCCTGTTGGCGGTGCGGAGTGCATGAAGGGCATTTCGGAGTATTTGGGTAAAGTTGCGGCAGAACGCCAGCCGATGGTGGCAGTGGTGAGATGTAACGGAACCTGTGAGAATCGTCCCAAAACAAACACATTTGACGGAGCAAAATCTTGTGCCGTGATTGCAGCATTGTATGCAGGCGAGACGGGTTGCTCGTTTGGTTGTTTGGGTTGTGGCGACTGTGTTGCAGCATGTGAGTTCGGTGCGCTTTCGATGAATCCCGAAACGGGACTTCCCGAAGTGGATATTGACAAGTGTACTGCTTGCGGCAAGTGTGTATCGGCATGTCCGAAGGGTATAATCGAGTTGAGAAAGAAATGGCCGAAGGGTAGAATGGTCTACGTTTCTTGCATGAACAAGGATAAGGGAGCAGTGGCTCGCAAGAGCTGTACGGCTGCATGTATCGGTTGTATGAAGTGCCAGAAAGTGTGTGAGTTCGGTGCTATTGAGGTGGCAAACAACCTGGCATTTATTGACTCCAATAAGTGTAAATTGTGCCGTAAGTGTGTTGAGCAGTGTCCTACGGGAGCTATCGTGGAGAAGAATTTCCCGCCCCGCAAGGTTGTGACCGCACCCAAAGAGGAGGCTCCCAAGGCGGCTCCGAAAGCCGAGGTTTCAGCAGAGCCCAAACAGGAGGCATAAGATATAGATCGATAAACAAGAGAGAGCAAACAAAGAGTAAAAAATATAAGATCATGTTGAAAACATTTCCAATAGGCGGAATTCATCCGCCGGGCAATAAGCTCAGTGCCGACAAGGCGATAGAGAGATTTGCGTTGCCCGAAACAGTTGTGATTCCGTTGTCACAACATATCGGAGCTCCTGCGGTTGCCTGTGTAGCAAAGGGAGATAAGGTTCTGGCGGGTCAGTTGATAGCCAAAGCTGACGGATTCGTATCAAGCAATATTCACTCTTCGGTTTCGGGAACAGTGAAGGCGGTTGATACATATGTTAATGCACAGGGTTTGCGTCGCCCTGCCATCACCATCACGGTTGAGGGTGATGAGTGGGTTGAAGGAGTGGACCTTAGCGATGAGTTGATTGAGGAGTGCAATCTGGAACCCAAAGAGATTATCGCAAAAGTTGCCGAGGCAGGTATCGTGGGTATGGGTGGAGCAACATTCCCGGCTCATGTGAAACTGTCTGTACCCCCGGGTTGCAAGGCAGAGTGTCTGATCATCAATGGTGTGGAGTGTGAACCTTTTCTGACTGCCGACCATAGATTGATGCTGGAGAAGGGTGCCGAGATGTTGATTGGTGCCCGAATCATTGCCAAGGCATTGGGTGTGAACAAAACCTATGTGGGTGTGGAGAACAACAAACCCGATGCGATTGCACACTTGAAAAAACTGGCCGCGAAATATAACGGCGAGGTGGAGATAGTTCCTTTGAAGGTACAGTATCCGCAGGGTGGTGAGAAACAGCTGATTGCAGCCGTAACAGGCCGTCAGGTACCCAGCAAGGGATTGCCTATTGCAGTGGGCGCTGTGGTGCAGAATGCAGGAACCGCTTTTGCGGTGTATGAGGCCGTACAGAAGAACAAACCGTTGGTTGAACGCGTGATTACCGTAACCGGAAAGGCACTGTCCGAACCCAAGAACCTGTTGGTACGTATCGGTACCCCGATGCAGAGTTTGTTGGAGTACTGTGGTATCGATTCGGTGGAGGGTACGTTGAAAATCGTGGGCGGCGGCCCGATGATGGGACGTTCGATGTGTAACCCCGAGGAGTCGATGATGAAAGGTTCGTCGGGTCTGTTGGTGCTGACCGAGCCCGAAACCAAACGTGGCGAGGAGGCCGAGTGTATCAGATGCGGCAAGTGTGTTGAGGCATGTCCTATGGGCTTGGAACCCTATCTGATGGGCCGTGTTTCCAAGATCAAGAATTTTGAGATGGCAGAGCAGCATTATATATACGATTGTATAGAGTGCGGTTGCTGTACCTACTCATGTCCCGCGTATCTGCCTCTGTTGGATTGGCTGAAACTTGGAAAGGCAGAGGTGATGAAAATAATGAGAGCACGTACGTCGAAATAAGAAAGGAGTGACAAAATGAAGAATAAATTGATTGTATCGCTTGCACCCCATCTTCACAATCCGAACAATACGACTGCGAAGATGATGTTCAATGTGGTGATAGCATTGATGCCGGCGCTGATAGTGTCGAGCATGATATACGGTTGGAGAGTGTTGTTTGTGTCACTGTTTTCGGTGGCGTGCTGCTTGCTCTTCGAGTGGTTTATAAAGAAGTATATGTTGGGCGGCAAACCCACTTTGTGCGACGGTTCGGCTGTCGTGACGGGTCTGTTGCTGGCCTTCAACCTGCCCTTAAATATTCCGTTGTGGATGGTGGCGGTTGGCGCATTGGTGGCTATTGGTGTTGCCAAGATGACTTTTGGCGGATTGGGTAAGAACCCGTTCAACCCTGCACTGGTGGGTCGTGTGTTCCTGCTTGTCGCATTCCCGGTAGCAATGACAACCTTCCCTGAGGTTACGGGAGCTGTGGCGGGAGGAACTACCGATGCACTGTCGGGTGCTACTCCGCTGGCTATGATGAAGATGGCTGCGAAGGGCGATGTGCCCATGACAGAGGTGTTGAGCCGATTGGAGATGCAGAGCCTGTTTATGGGTATCAAGAGTGGCTCTATGGGTGAGATTTCTGCCATTGCACTGCTGTTGGGCTTTGCGTGGTTGCTCTATAAGAGAGTTATCAAATGGCATATACCGGTTGTTGTGTTGGGTACGATGTTCGTGATCGGCGGAGTGGCTCATCTGCTTGCTCCCGAGAGCTTTATTCAGCCCTTGTACCATATTCTGACCGGTGGCGCAATTCTGGGTGCTGTTTATATGGCTACGGACTACGTCACCTCTCCTATGACTGTGAAAGGTTCGGTGATATATGCCATAGGCATCGGCGCCATCACAATGGCTATTCGTATGAAGGGTGCATATCCCGAGGGTATGTCGTTTGCCATACTGATTATGAACTCGTTCGTACCTTTGATTGATAAATATATACTGCCCAAGCGTTTCGGCGCTGTCAAGGAGGCTAAAAAATAAGGAGGAGAGCAGATGAAGAGTTCGTTGAAAAATATGATAATGGTGTTGGCGTCGATTTGTGTGGTGACGTCGGCAGCGTTGGGTTTTGTGTATCAATTGACGGCGGAACCCATTAGATTGGCGCAGGAAAATAAACTCGTTTCGGCCCTCTCACAGGTGTTGCCCGAGTTTAATAACAATCCTCTTGAAACGAAACAGAATGTTAGTGTTGAGGTTGATGGCGAGCAGATTGAAACAATCGTATATGTTGCCGAGAAAGACGGCGAGGCAGTTGGTTATGCCATCACGTCAAAGGCATTGGGTTTCAGTGGCGATATTGAATTGATGACCGGTTTCGACAAGATGGGCAAGATTCTCAATATTCAGGTGCTGAGCATGGCGGAAACCCCCGGATTGGGAGCCAACATGACCAATGAAGATAATGTGTTGCTGACAAGCTTTAAGGATAAAGAGGCAGGCAAAATCAATATGAAGGTAAAGAAGGATGGTGGTGATATTGATGCGCTGACCGCATCGACCATTTCGTCACGAGCCTATGCCAATGCCGTAAACAGAGCTTATCAGGCATTTTTGAAAGTTAGTGCGACCCAGCAGGGCGAAGGAGGAGAGAATGAATAAGTTGACTATATTATTGAACGGAATTCTCAAAAACAACCCGGTATTCGTGTTGGTGTTGGGAATGTGTCCCACCCTTGCAACCACCACATCGGCTATTAACGGTTTGGGTATGGGCGCAGCCACGATGTTTGTGCTTATCTGCTCAAATATCGTAATCTCATTGTTGAAGAATGTGATTCCCGACAAGGTGCGTATCCCGTGCTTTATTGTGGTTATCGCTTCGTTTGTGACAATCGTGCAGTTGATAATGCAGGCCTATGCGGCGTCGCTGTATGAGACGTTGGGCGTATTTATTCCGCTTATAGTTGTGAACTGTATCATCTTGGGTCGTGCGGAGGCTTTTGCCAGCAAGAACGATGTGCTGAGTGCAGCAATGGACGGTATCGGAGTAGGTCTGGGCTTTACGTTGTCGCTGACCCTTATCGGTGTGGTACGAGAGTTCCTGGGTAGCGGTTCGGTGTTCGGAATCGACATCTATAACGGTGATGGCGCATTGATATTCATTATGGCCCCGGGAGCATTCATGGTGCTGGGATACATGATGATTTTGTTTAACAAAATGATGGCAAAAGTTAAGTAATTATGGAGTATTTTATCATTATAATCAGTTCGATATTCATCAATAATATCGTTCTTTCGCAGATTCTGGGTATTTGCCCTTTCTTTGGAGTGTCGAGCAAGGTGAATACCGCTGCGGGAATGGGTGCAGCCGTTACGTTTGTCATGGCAATCAACTCTATAGTTGTTTACTTCCTGCAAAAACTGTTGGTGGCGTGGAATATCGAGTTCATGCAGACCATTGTGTTTATTTTGGTTATTGCCACATTGGTTCAGATGGTGGAGATTATTCTCAAAAAACTCAGTCCGTCGTTGTATCAGGCATTGGGAGTGTTCCTGCCGCTGATCACGACCAACTGCGCCGTTTTGGGTGTGGCTATTACTATGACACAGAAGGATTATAACCTGCTCGAAGGATTTGTATATTCTGTATCGATTGCGATAGGTTTTGCATTGGCTCTGGTGCTGATGGCCGGTATTCGCGAACGCTTGGAGTTGTGCGATCTGCCCAAGGGTGTGAAGGGTGTTCCTGTGGCTTTGATTATTGCTGCAATCCTGGCAATGTCATTCATGGGCTTCTCGGGCCTCGTATAGACCTGACTGAGTGTTAATCAGACTCGTTATTGCATGATGGCAAGAATGGAAACGAGTAATAATGAAAAGAAATTATGACTGAAACTATACAGAAGAAACTTAATAGTTCGAGAGTGGCACGATGGAGTGCATTGATTATCGTGTCATTTACGATGATGTGTGCATATTTCGTTACGGATGTAATGGCTCCGTTGGAGGACATGCTCACACTGTCGCGTGCCGAGGGTGGTCTGGGTTGGACCAGCACCGAATACGGATTCTTCTCGGGCGCATATGGATACATCAACGTCTTTTTGTTGATGTTGTTTTTCGGAGGTTTGATTCTCGATAAGTGCGGAGTGCGCTTTACGGGAGTGATGGCCACGGGCTTTATGGTGGCGGGAGCAGCACTGAAATGGTTTGCCGTGTCGCCGTTCTATACCTCCGAGGCAATTTGGTTCGGATATCATTCACAGGTGATTTTGGCTTCACTTGGTTTCGCCATTTATGGTATGGGTGCCGAGATTGCCGGAATTACGGTAACTAAAATTATTGCTAAGTGGTTTACGGGCTACGAGCTGGCCCTTGCTATGGGCTTGCAGGTGGCTTTGGCACGTATCGGTACTGCTATGGCATTGGGATTCAGCCTGCCGGTGGCGCAAAGTATGCCGGCATTGGGACCGGTGTCGGGTGCAGTATTGGTGGGTGTGATAGGTCTGTTTGCGGGATTCATCAGTTTCATGGTGTTCTGCGTGATGGACAAGAAACTGGATACTTCGATAGCAATGGCGAAAGAGATGGACAAGTCGGAAGACTCGGAGAATGCGGAGGAGACCGCAGAGGCAGAAGAGGGATTCAAGTTCTCGGATTTGAAACTTATCGTGACCAACAAAGGTTTCTGGCTCATCACGATTCTCTGTCTGTTGTTCTACTCGGGCGTGTTCCCGTTCTTGAAGTTTGCCACCAAACTGATGATTTATAAATATAGTGTAGATCCCGATTGGGCTGGAAAGATTCCTATGCTGTTGCCGTTCGGAACGATATTGCTTACTCCGTTGTTCGGCTCTATTTATGACAAACGCGGTAAGGGTGCGACACTTATGGTTATCGGTTCCATTATGTTGGCAATCGTACATATTCTGTTTGCAGTGCCGTTCATCACCTCGGCATGGTTCGCGATTGTTGTGATGTTGATTTTGGGAGTGGCGTTCTCGTTGGTTCCTTCGGCGATGTGGCCCTCTGTGCCCAAAATCATACCGCAAAAACAACTCGGTTCGGCCTATGCAATCATTTTCTACATCCAGAATATCGGTTTGTCCATGGTGCCCGTATTGATTGGCAGGGTTATAGATAACTATGCAACCAAGACGACTCCCACCGGTGTGGTGTATGATTATACGTTGCCGATGAGTATATTTGCTCTGTTCGGTGTGGTTTCGTTTTTTGTGGCTTTGTACCTGAGGAGTACAGATCGTAAGAATAAATACGGTCTGGAAGAACCCAATATTGAGGAGAAGGAGAATGCCGAAAGCAAATAAAAAATAGCTCGCAGAGCCTTGAAGTAAAATAGTAGTGATTCCAGGTGGGGTCGCTACTATTTTTTGTCGGGATAGTGGTTGGTGCCGTCGGCTCTCTGCGGCTGAAAAAAATGAGAGGTGGAACCTCTCGGTTGCACCTCTCTTAAAAAAACTACTAACCCAAACTTAAATAAATGAAGAAACCTAAGATTTATTTCTGTTGCCTTCTCTGTCGATCGGGCACCACACATTCGGTATTCTCATACAGATTGTGTGGAGCAGAAACATTTGCATTTTTGGTTTCCAAATAACGTGCCATAAATATACGATAAATCTTTTATTGGATTATCGTACCTTATCAACACATTTTGGTCTAATTTCTATTTTTACCAATCATTCTGCATAATAGAATATTTTTTATTCAAAGACTTTTGTGTTGCTAAAATTCGACATTACTACTTCCCGAATGTCGCCACTCCTCCTTACAAAAGAAATATAATCAATAGCGAGGAGGCGTCATTCCGAAACGAAGGGACGATAGGATGTATCAGGAGTGGTGATAGGGAGTGTTGTTGAGAATAGTGTAGGCTCGGTAGAGTTGTTCGGTGAAGATGGCGCGAACTATCTGATGCGAGAAAGTCATGCGTGAGAGTGATATTTTTGCATCGGCACGAGCATATACCTCTTCCGAAAAACCGTAAGGGCCACCGATGACGAAACAGAGTTTCTTGACTCCCGAACTCATGATGCGTTCTATCTGTGCTGCAAACTCCACCGAGGTGTACTCTTTGCCTTTTTCGTCAAGCAGAACTACACGATCGCCCGTAGACAGGCGTTTAAGAATTGCTTCACCTTCGAGTTGTTTCTGCTGGTTTTGAGAGAGGTTTTTTGAATTTTTGATGTCGGGAACGATGTTTATGGCAAACTTGACGAAGAAATTGATGCGGCCACTATACATCTCCACCAGTTTCGTCACCTCTGCCGAGTCGGTTTTACCCACAACTATCAACTCTATATTCATCTCTTTACTGCCGATTAAACGTACTTTATGTCTGGTATGAACCTCGCTATTTTGCCGCAGGCAGGTCAAGGTCGGAGTTCCATTCTCCTTCGGCGGCCGCATAAACCACCGGTCTGCTGTCGCCCATAGATTTCAACCACTGATAAGCCTTGTACATATTGTAACCGTTGCCACTGTCGTTACCGAGTGACCACGCAATCACACATGGATACATTCTGTCGCGATAGTACATTGCCTGCACTCGGTTCAGATATTCATCCAGGTATTTGGGGTTGTTGCTGGCTGTTCCGCCCACTTTACGGTCACCTCCTTTGGCATTGGTGTTGATGTTGGCGCAGTCCACCATATACATACCCAATTGGTTGCAAACCTCATAGAACCACGAAGGCTGAGGATAATCCACGTATATGGTGTTGTAACCGCTCTTTTTGAGTGCCGAAATCTCTTTCGATGTACTTTGCTCCGTGGCCGAAGCGTTGTACCTGACGGGCTTTATATCGATGAGTTTGCCGTTGCGATAGATGCCTTTTTCGTCCCATGTGGTGGTGCCGAAACCGATCTTGAACTGAATATATTCCGTAATGAGAGAGCCTCGCTTGACATGCAGCATCAGGGGATAAAGCGAAGGTCTCTCGCTGCTCCAAAAATTGCTGGTAAGGTCGGTTATGGTAGTCTCAAACGTGATGGTGTCGGTCGCATTGCCTGCAATGGTGAAATCATCCACGCTGTAATCTTTCAGCTTTTTGTCGGGCGAATAGACATCGTAACCCACCTTGAACGGCTCTTCAAAGTTATATGTTGACTGCATGATTACATCCAGACGCAACTTTCCATTCTTCATCAACGAATCGGGTGCGGCCGTCACGTAACAATCATAAATCATCAGACGTGGGCGAGCCAACAGCAATATCTGCTCAATGTCACGACGGGCATTGGGCTGACTCTCTTCGGGAGTGTTATCCTCCTCCAATATGGCTACCGATATGGTGTTCGGTCCATCGGTCAGTGCGTCTGAGATGTTGATTTCCGACGGTACGCGACTATCTCGTGCCGAACCCATCAACCTGCCGTTTGCATATACCGCATGGGCATTGCGACCACCTTTTGTGCGCAATATGAGTTCGCGTTCGAGCATTGCAACGGGTAGTGTGACCTCATAGTCATAATATTTCACTCCGTCACGCACCGAGATCCCTTTCTCTTTCGGACGGATGACATATTGTTCATGCAGTGTGTCACGACTCTCCACCAGCGGTCGGGTAGAGTAACTGATGAAGTCGGTGTGACGATTCACATTATTCAGATAGGGTGTGGTTTGTGCTTTCAGCGGCATTGTGGCTGCCATCAGCAGACCTATGATGATGAATTTTTTCATTTTTCTTTTCTTGTTTCTACTTTATTACTCCTTGTTCCTTGCGCACCTGTTCAAAATCGGCTACAATGTCGTCATGACTGACAGCATCAATTCCGTAGCCTATCATTGATTTCTCGTCAAAGTCACTTCCTTTGTCGGCCTCGGCCGCTTTGCGCAACTTTTCGCCACACTCCTGCCCGTAGGCAATGGCGTTCTCTATTTCTTGTTGTGTGGGTGTGTGTCCCAACTTCTCGGTCAGTTGGTCGATGGCCCATCTTTTGGCCATGTTTGTATAGTTTCCGAATGCGGCAAACAATCGTTCGTCTATCTCCTTTGTGGTGCGGATAGTGCCGTTATCCACATCGTTCAATATGGCGTTCATGGTTGTCAGCGGCATATATTGACCACCTGCATCTATCCAGTGACCACCGCCTTCGCATGAAGGTTCTGCCGGAGATTCAAGCATTTTCCCCATGTAGAAATTCTTTGCCTCGCCATACATTTTTGCTCCGCGTTTGGCCATGGTGGTTTTTATGGTCATTCTTTTGTGAGTGATGGTTGCGGCATCGCCGCTTTTTGTTACCAGCTCCGAGAGAATCTTCTCTCCGCCCGCCACTCTTTCGCATATTAACGGATTGGCCTCCTCAAAATTAACCATGTCGCGTTTTTCGCCCTTGCGACCATCGCGCTGCGGCCATTTTGCCATGTCACGCACCGTGCCGTATGTGGTCAGATTGTGGGCAGGCAATAGAACGGTCGTACCTCCATTCTCTATCAGGTACGAGAACGGCAGATATTCGGTGTCGGGATGAGATTTGTGGTGTCCCAGAACGACCGTGAACGCTCCCACCTTGCATGGTTGCATTATGTAGGCTCCGCTGGCGAATTTGCAACCTCTCTGATGAATACCCTGATGCACCGGGCCTGTCTTGAAGAGGTGGTTGCTCATGTTGGTTGCGCTGCCGGCATTGAAAAACGAGAACATGCCTGCAATCAACAACGAGCTCTTGTGGTGAGACACCGAGTAGGGGCCTGCAAACACACTGCATGTTTCGCCGTTCTCAAAGTGAGAGTTGGCGAAGAACAGCGTGTCTATACCCGACAAGGCGCCGATTTTCACGTTCTGTCCCACAAAACAATTTTTCAATTTCGCCCCGTCGGTAACCTTTGCGCCGTCAAGCATGATGAAGTTGTACATCTTCACATCGGCACCCACAAAAGCAGGCGACTCCTCTGACGAAACCACTGTTCCGTTCTCCAATATCGTGGCGCCTTCCACCTCGGCACCTTCGCCTATGCGCACATTGCGCAATATGCCGCTGTTTGTGATTTTTGCGCCCTTGCCTATGCGGCACATCGTAGACTGACCTGCCTGCAACTCCTGCTCAATCATCTCCTCCATGCGGGCGAGTGTTGCGGGGCGATGTTTGTACATAGCCATTATGTAGGCCGTCTGTGCCGTAAGGCCATCAAATATTGTCACCTCGCGACCACCTCCCTCATTGACGGTTTTGACTCTGGTACCACCTCCGAAACGGCTCACTCCTTGGCACTCTATTTGTGCCACGTTTTCAATGTAGGCTCCATCTTCCACGATGCAGTTGGCCATGTAGGCCCCCACATTGCTTATCGTCACATTTGCTCCTAAAACTACGTCCCCTTTGAAACGACAGTTGCGAATATTGTTCGTGCCGAATTCCTCGGAAACCTTGATCGAGTTCCAATTCTCGGCAGAACAGCCCTGTGACATGAGTTGTTCGATTTCGTTTGAGGAGAGATTTCTGAGCTTTCCCATAATGTGCGATAAATTTGTTTTCGGCTCCATGAATATAATTCTATAAATAATATAGTGAAAGTCGAGAGCAGAGAAAGCGAGGTTGTTCGAGATTTCTTTGCCGGGACATGTTCTATAACTTACAAATATACTATTTTGCAACGGAACCTCAAAACGTACCGGTGTGCTTTTTTCGCAGTTTGCGAGGGATGGTGTCTGACGGGAGCAGGAAAACTCTTTTTTCGAAGGCCGTATTTGGTTGAAAGTACTTATCAAAAAGCTATTTATTTTACGGTGTAGGTATGATATTCGGAAAAAAATGCAGATATTTGTATTTTCAAACAAAAATGGAGAATTCTAAAATTTGATATACACAATGGCAAGAATGAGTATTGCGGAGTTGTTGAAATCCGCCGAAGTGAACAGTCAGGTAACCGTAAAGGGATGGGTAAGAACCAAACGAGGTAATAA
>JAGBHS010000056.1 GCA_017935385.1 Tidjanibacter sp. | reverse complement strand
CCTCATCGAATTCGCCGCACTCCTCAATCAATTCAGCAAAGAAAGTTTCATCGAATCCCAATGTATCCATCAGTTTCTGAAGGCATTCTTTTTCCGCATCGGTTGGCCCTGTGACGATTGCCGGGAACCATCCGCCTCTGGGGGAACAACTGGCATCATCAGAAATGGTAAGAATACCACCATTAACAATGACAAAGTAAATACCGGGGCCCCAGAACACACGATAGCGGTACTTTTCATTGATGGAGATTTGCTTGAGAAGCTCTTCCTTTCTGAGAAACGCAGTTAACTCATCGCCAGCCTCGGTAAATTCACGCATTGCCTGTTCGCGAACCGTTTCCAGTTCCTCTGCGGACATAGCCTGCAATTCTTTATCAGTATACTTCTTCATTATGTTTTTACCTCCGGTGGATCAAAGTCTTCATCGGTACACTTACGAATAATGTGCTTTGTGCGGTCAAGTGGCAGAGGTACGTCCTCTTCGGCAAAATACTCCACTTTTACAACCTCTGCTGCGGAGTGGTGATTATCTCTGCCGACAGGAACTATTACATAATCACCAACAGAGATATTGTCCTCATCGGCAATATAATAATAGCTTTTATAGCCCTCTTCAAACTCTACGCTACAGTAAATGTAGTCCTGCTTGCGGCGCTTTATCTTCTCATAGACCGCAGGATCGAGCATCTCGCCCCAGCCATAGAAACGCATGAACTGCCACACCGCATCGGCAAAGTCGCCCCAAAACTCCGGCAGAGCCTTCTTATCATATGTTCCTTGGATGACACGCTGCGGTCCCTTTTTGAAACCCACCGTGATGGTGTAATCCTTTGTTTCAAGAGGATTCTCAACTACATCATCCGGGTTGCCCTCAATCTCACCGAATAGGTCATCGGCATCGATATCATCGAGCAAGCCCTCGACACCACCCTGGACATAGTATTTTCTGGACACAATGCAACCGCTGCCGATGTTCTGAATATGCTCTATGGTTTCGCTTTCACGGTCAAGCACCAAGCTCTCGGTGTAATCCCAGGTCATATACTCAGCGGTTTCCGAGATGGGCTGTTTGGACTTAATCTTTGTAATGCGGTGATAATCAATTGTGACGCGGTCAACTCTGTCAGGCTTATTATTGCCATCAAATACATACAAGTCATCCATACCGAGTGCATCACGCACCATATCAGAAAGGTCAATGCCGTCAACCTCAAAGTCCGCTATGAGCGATCCGCGGTATTTATATACCTGTCCCTCGGTGTTTGTTATCTCCATGACCCACTCACCGATGTCGGTAGCGAAAACCTCTATATATTCGTTACCAAAATAATGCGCGATGGCATTCAGCACCTTGGCAGCAGAGACCTTTTCAATTTTATAAATTTTGCTCCTGGCTTTTTCGTGTTCTCCGAAACCGGAGCCAAAGTTGTACGCCGAGAACCAAACACGGCCCTCTGCATTGATGGTAATGTGCTGCTCGATTTCCTCATCCGGTTCCGGCATTGGGCCATAGCAGACATTATTGGAAATGATACGCACCTTCTGCGGTACACCTTTGAACAGCATCAGTTGGCTATTCGCCAGTTCACCCAGACGGGATAATGCCATCGTAAACCAGGCACGGTTCTGCGGCTCCAGGATCTCCTCACCGGAATATGCCCAATGATTGAAATAACGCCACCGAGAATAGATGGCCGAGCCGAGCAGCGGAATATCGGCCACCTCTCCGATTATTCGCTCCAAAGCCTCGCTGTTGCTTGCAGCATCATCGTACTTTTCAGCAAAGGCATGACCGCAGTCCATTACGAAACCAAGAGCCTCGCAATCATCGGCCATGTAGTGATCTACCAGTTCGATGTAGTTTATTTTCTTGTCTCTGAATTTGTCGAACCACTTGACGGCAAATTCATGGATTTGCTTCATATCTGCCACTGCGGTCACCTCCCATCTCAGTTGTCATTGTAGCCGTTTTTGATTGTATCCAGGCATCTCTTCCAGTATTGCTCACGTTCCAAGATTTTAATTGGGTCATAGGATAAGCCGAAGTACTCAAGAAGGGTGTAAGTAAAATACTTTTCAAAATACTCAGATCCTTTTTGCTCATAGAGTGCTACCAGTTTTTTGTTTCCACCATGTTTGGAGTCGAGGTAATTACCCCATCTTTGAGCAACACCCTCGCCACCTGTGGCAGAACCAATATAGAGCCTGCCGGTGTGAGTATCTGTTAGGCAGTAGACACCAGTAACCTTTTTCAACGCTTCATAATAGGTCGGCAAAATTCTTCCGGCAAATATGTCCGCCAAGCGGTGATACGGGAGATGGACTCTGTCATAACCCTCGAAATTTTCTCCGCTATACAGGCACGGCAGAATCTCTTTTACTGTTGCCTGTTGAAGGTACTTACCGAGATTAAACACATATCTGGAGAAGGTGTTTCCTTTCCTGCATTTAATAACCAGCCTGCCAAAGAGTGGCATAAATCGTTCCAATACATTCACTGTGGCCCAATCATCAACAGGCACGCTCACAATCTCCGCAGCCGAAATCAAGAGCCATTCGTCATCAGTCATACGAGCAAAACTGAAAACCCATTGACCGGGGTAGAAATTGCGTTGCTTGCCGTACCATCCCCAATAAGAGCAATCGGCACAAGTCCCGGT
>JAGBHS010000055.1 GCA_017935385.1 Tidjanibacter sp. | reverse complement strand
ACCGTGCAAGAAATTGCACAGTGGGTTGAGTACATGACCTTCGACGGCGAGAGCCCCATGACCGAACTGCGCAAACAGAACGGTCGCGAGAAACCCTGGAAAGTAAAATTCCTCGGAATCGGTAACGAGACATGGGGTTGCGGTGGTAACATGACTGCCGATTTCTACTCTAACATCTACCGTCAGTTTGCAACCTATTGCAAGAACTATGGCGACAACCGCCTGTTCAAGATTGCCGTAGGTCCCAGCAGCGACGACTACAACTGGATGGAAACCATCATGAAAAACGTAGGCCGTCAGGCAAACGGTATCTCTCTGCACCATTACAGCGTGCCCTCATGGAGAGGCAGCAAGGGCTCGGCAACCCAGTTCGGCGAGGACGAGTACTACAAAATCATCTCTATGGCATACAAAATGGAGGAACTGGTTACCAAACACTCCACCATCATGGACAAGTACGATCCCGACAAAACCATCGGTCTGATGGTTGATGAGTGGGGTTCGTGGTACGACGTGGAGCCCGGCACCAATCCCGGATTCCTCTATCAGCAGAACACCATGCGTGACGCCATCCTGGCAGGTATGACCCTCAATATCTTCAACAACCACTGCGACCGCGTGAGAATGGCCAACATCGCACAGATTGTGAACGTATTGCAGGCACTGTTCCTCACCGAGGGCGAGAAGATGATTCTTACCCCCACGTTCCACATCTTCGACATGTACAAAGTGCATCAGGATGCAACCATGTTGCCCACTACCGTACGCACCAACTTCCTGCCCTACGAAAACCGTACGCAGCCCCAGTTGAGTGTATCTGCTTCGAAAGATGCCGACGGTCTTATCCACATCTCTCTGGTCAATACCGACCTGAACGAGGACTTGGAGGTTACCTGCACCTTGAACAGCGATGCAAAACTCACCAAAAACGGCGGCCAGATTGTGACCTCGGACAAGATTCAGGACCACAACACGTTTGAGAATCCCGATGTAATCACTCTCAAAAACTTCGACAACTACACCTTGAAAGAGAACAAACTCACCATCAAGGTTCCTGCAAAGAGTGTCATCACCCTCTGTCTGAAATAAAAAAAGTCGGACATCATCCGACCACAAAAGCACAAATAAAAAGGTCGAACCTGCGGGTTCGACCTTTTGTTATTAACAACCAATCCATTAAAGAGGTGAAGAACTGCGGCTCGCAACAGGTGCCGTAATCTGGGCTCCGATACGACCAGCCACATATGCACTCAACTCAGGCATGATATGCACACCATCGGTGGTACCCTTGTTGATCATATTGATCATCATGTGTTTATACACATCCACAAAGATGTATCCGCGCTCGGCAGCAACAGCCTCCATATCCTTGCAGAAACCACCAATACGTTCGGTTCCGCCCTCATACTTGGCAGCAATGAATTTTTCGTGGTTCTCGTCCATAGGGAACGGGGTCACCAAAATAATCTGCGGCTTGTGCTGTTTGTAGGCTGCACTGTTCTCTATCTTGGTGAGGAAAGTTTCCAGATTGCCCTTGAACTCGGCAGTCTTGTCCTTGAAATCCACCTTGGCGTCATTGGTACCGAAACAAACAACGATAAATTCCAGATCACGACCTGCCAACTGTTTGTTCACGTCCTCCATGATTCCGTCAATGATAAGGCAACCGTTCAGACTCTCGCGACCGAGATTGGTCTGACCAATGGTACGACCCGATTCGCTGTTGTTGATAAAATCCATTTCGGGAATAAGATTTTTCAACATCACCGGCCAGCTCCACTTGAACGAACCGTTGGAATCTCCCAAAGTAAGCACGACTTTCTTGTCGTTGTTTTCCTGTGCACGGCAATCGGCACAATCGGCAACAATTGCCAAAGCAGACAGCAATGTTGCGAAAAGTAAGATTTTCTTCATTTTTTTATACTTTTTATGTTTTTAACGAATATTCGTAGATTTAGCCAGAATAATCAAAAATCTATCAAATATAGAAAAACCGATAGAAAACTCAAAATTTTATTTCAACTTATTTACTCCGCAACGACAAAAGCAATCGGCGGAATCCATAAATAACCGACACCATTTAATCACTGCCCGTCTAATTATTAATTTATTAATGCGGAAACTGCGGCAAAGACACCCCACCCAATCGACACAAATCAGATGCCCATACATATTTATATATAATAATCATATAATAATCACCTCCACGACAATGAATAAAAAAGTTGATTCGATGAATATTTTCTAAATATTATCTGAAAAAAAAGTGCTGATTATTTTTTTATTCGGAAAACTATTGTACATTTGCACCCGATTCTCGCGGATTTTCTGCGAATTAGAGTCGGAGGTTCTTGGACGTATAGTGATTGGAAAATATTTTTTTGCGCTTATGCTTGCGTAATGAAAAATAATTTATACCTTTGCATCCCGCAAGGGCATTCAAATTAATTGCCGATGTAGCTCAGTTGGCCAGAGCAGCTGATTTGTAATCAGCTGGTCGGGGGTTCGAATCCCTCCATCGGCTCTGAGCGCAAAAAAACATATGGGAGAATTCCAGAGTGGCCAAATGGGGCAGACTGTAAATCTGTTGGCAACGCCTTCGGTGGTTCGAATCCATCTTCTCCCACAAAGATCAAAGCAACCAATCCGCAATTTGTGGATTGGTGTTTTGTGGATAAAAGTCGGCAAGCAATTAAAGAGAGGCGGGCCAATCTTATGACAGAAAGAGATTTCTCGATGAGTTGGACGGTCTTTCACGCTGAGTCCAATCACAAAAACGCTTTGAACAACTACGGGTTGCCAGAAAGAGTCAACACGTATTATGCGGAAGTAGCTCAGTTGATAGAGCATTAGCCTTCCAAGCTAAGGGT
>JAGBHS010000054.1 GCA_017935385.1 Tidjanibacter sp. | reverse complement strand
CCGGTTCCTGACGGGTGATGTGTACCATCGGCTCCTTATCCCACCAACTTTGGCGTTGGCGACCCAACGGGAGAATATTTCCGTTGCGGTCAAACAGGCAGTTCTTGAACGACACATGAGGCCAGAACGATTCGCCCAAATATTGCCAACCGGCCCAAATGAAGTGACCCGAAATGAAGGCGTTGTCTCGGAAAGCCAGCCAAGAATCCAGATTGTGATTATTCTCGGTGCCTATCATAGTGCGCGAAGGTTTTTGATGCCATGCGGCCACCATTTCGTTCTCGCGATAGTTTTGACCTACTACATCCATCAATTCTGCAAATCCGGAGTCGTATACACCCCATTGATTGGGACGTAAAACTGCTAAGGTTACAGGGCGGGTGTTATCCAATTTGTGGCATAAATCGCGAAGATTTTTAAACTTCTCAAAACTTTCGGGAGCATTGAGGGGATCGTGAATTTCATTACCTACACTGTATATGA
Source organism: Tidjanibacter sp. (assembly GCA_017935385.1). Taxonomy (GTDB): domain Bacteria; phylum Bacteroidota; class Bacteroidia; order Bacteroidales; family Rikenellaceae; genus Tidjanibacter. The sequence goes on along the minus strand of JAGBHS010000054.1, from coordinate 4,268 downwards.
TTACGCTGGGATGATTGCGGCTGCGTAAAACGAGATCTGTCAAATCTCGTTCCCACCACTGGTTGAACACACGGGCATAGTCGTGCGGATTTTTTCTCACTTCCCAGCAGTCGAAGGCTTCACTCATGACCATTACTCCGAGTCGGTCGCATATCTCAAAGAAGGCTTTGTCCATGGGGTTATGGGCAGTACGAATGGCATTTGCTCCCATCTCTTTGGCGCGCAGCAGGCGGCGTTCCCATACCGAGGCCGGAACGGCTGCTCCAACGGCTCCTCCGTCGTGATGCATGCACAGACCATTGATTTTTATGTTTTTGTCATTGAGCCAGAAGCCGGTTTCAGGTTTCCATTCTATTTTTCTCAGTCCTGTCGTGAGCGTATAGTCATCTATCACCTTTTTGCCTGATGCGATGGAGAGTTTTACTTCATAGAGATTAGGGGCATCAACATCCCACAGTTCGGGATTTTCAATGGTTATTTCCTGTGCGTAATTTGCCGTTTCTCCTGCTTTGACGGTTATGGATGTAGTGGCTGTTTTGGCTGTTGCATTGCCGCTTTCGGGTGCCAGTGAAGCTATGAGGTTCAGTTGGGCATCACTATTGCTCTCGTTTATGATGGTAGATTCTATTTTGACAACAGCTTTCGTTGCAGAAACTTCGGGTATGTATACGAATACTCCCAAATTGTCGAAATGTATTTGATCGGTAATTATCAGATTTACATGGCGGAATATTCCTGCACCCGTATACCAGCGCGATGCGGGTTGGTTGCTGGTGTCCACTCTTACTGCAATAAGATTGCTCTTGCCCGCCGAAACATGATCTGTAATGTCATAGATGGTTCCCGAATAGCCGTAGGGGCGTTCTCCTATGAACTCTCCGTTTACCCAGACCTTGCTGTTTTCCATTACACCCGTAAACTCAACGAAGATTCGTTTTCCTGCTGCGTTTTTTGGGAGGTCCAAATGTTTGCGATACCACACAATGCCGGAAGGAAGATAACCTCCACCTATTCCGGTGGGATTCATTATGCTGTATTCGCCTTCAATACTCCAATCGTGTGGAATATTGAGTCTTCGCCATGAAGTATCATCAAGTGAGACGGATGAGCCATTTGTGATGTCTCCTTTGTAAAACAACCACTCTTTGTCTATGCGTTGGTTCGTTCTTATGTCTTTTGATGCGGATTTGGCTGATAAACTCATCGGCAAAAATACGACGACGAGTAATCCGATTTTGATTAGTAAATTGAGGTTTTTCATACAGAATGTTTTTAAGATAGTTCTTGGTCTTTTATGAAAATTAAATGTAAAGATAATAAATTTAGCTTAAAAAATATGTTTTTATGTGCGAACTATTTGCAATAAACTTTAAGATTGTAAAAAATGCTGTGGAGAATAATATAAAATGGCGGTTTGCGTTGGAATAGTGATAATTTTGATTATATTTGCATAATGTGTTGTCGTATGTTTTGCGGTGAGCATGGGCGATGTTAAGCATAATGTGCAACTGAAACAATAAGGAAAAAAGAGATAACCGAAATATTAATCTAAAACAGTCAATAATGAATACTAAACACTTTATTGCAATCGACCTCGGTGCTACAAGCGGTCGTACAATTTTGGGCTCGTTTATCAATGGAAAACTCACGATGGAGGAACTTACCCGTTTCCCCAACCAGATGATTCAGATGAACGGCCATTTCTATTGGAATATTTTCTCGCTTTATGAGCATATCATTGCCGGTTTGAAGGCTGCTGCTGACAAGCAGGTTAAAATCACTTCGATTGGTATTGATACCTGGGGCGTGGATTTCGCATTCATCGGAAAAGACGGCTCAATGCTCGGTATGCCGTATGCATATCGCGATCCTCATACCATCGGCGCTCCTGAGGAGTATTTCACCAATGTTATGTCGCGTAACGAAGTGTATGCAAAGACCGGTATTCAGGTGATGAACTTCAACAGCCTTTATCAGCTCTATACCATGAAACGTGATGGTAGCTCACAGTTGGCTGCGGCAGACAAATTGCTCTTCATGCCCGATGCATTGTCTTATATGCTGACCGGTAATATGGTCACCGAGTATACCATTGCATCAACTTCACAGTTGCTCAATCCGCACACCAAGGAGATTGACAATGACTTGTTGAAAGGCATGGGTCTGAGTTCCGACTTGTTCTGCAAGATGGTACTGCCCGGTTACGTTATCGGCACACTGACCGATTCCATTGCAAATGCAACGGGTGTTGGCAAGATTCCTGTTATCGCAGTGGCAGGTCACGATACGGCATCTGCTGTTGCAGCTGTTCCGGCAGCCAATGAGAAATTTGCTTATTTGAGCAGCGGAACTTGGTCGTTGATGGGTATTGAGGTTAAGGATCCCATCATCTCGGAGAAAACTGCCGAGTTGAATATCACCAATGAGGGTGGTATTGAGGGAACTTCTCGCTTCTTGAAGAATATTACGGGTATGTGGCTGTTGGAGCAGTGCTTGAAAGAGTGGAAACAGCAGGGTGTTGAATATACATATCCTCGCTTGGTGGCTATGGCTGACGAGTCGCCCAAATTCAAACGTTTTATCGATCCGGACGATCCTTCGTTCACCAACCCCGAGAGTATGATCAATGCTATCGACTACTACTGCGTTCGTACAGGTCAGACTCCTCCCAAGGAGCATTCGGAGTATGTACGTTGTATCTTCGAGAGCCTTGCTCTTAAATATAAATATGTATTGCAGATGTTCAATGATTTGGCTCCGTTTGAGATTGAGAAATTGCATATCATCGGTGGCGGCTCGAAGAACAATCTGCTCAACCAGTTTACGGCTAACAGCGTAGGTATTCCCGTTGTTGCAGGTCCGTCAGAGGCTACCGCAATCGGTAACATCATGGTTCAGGCACGTGCGGCAGGTATAGTTGATACTATGCAGCAGATGCGTAACATGATTGCTGAGGCAGTTGAGACTATTACCTTCATGCCCCAGAGTCAGAGCAGCTGGATGACAGCATATGATAAATTCGTTAAGATTATAAATCAATAAAACACAACTAATATTTATTACTTAATTTAGAATAGAACTATGAAACAGGAAAATGTAATTAAAGCTTATGAGGTAGCAAAAGCTCGTTATGCAGAGTTTGGTATTGATACTGATGCTGCCGTTGCTGCTTTGGAGAAAGTATCTTTGTCATTGCATTGCTGGCAGACCGATGACGTATCTGGTTTTGAGAATCCCGATGGTGAGTTGTCTGGCGGTATCCAGGTCTCTGGTAACTATCCCGGTAAAGCAAGAAATATTGACGAGGTTAGAGCTGATATCGAGAAAGTTAATACTTTGGTAGCAGGTAACCATCGCTTGAGCTTGCACGCTATTTATGGCGATTTCGGTAGCTCAAAGGTAGATCGTAACGAGATTGAGCCGAAACATTTCCAGAGCTGGATTGACTGGGCAAAAGAGAACAATATGAAGTTGGACTTCAACTCAACCAGTTTCTCTCATCCGAAGAGTGGTGATTTGACTCTTGCAAATCCCGATAAAGCTATCCGTGAGTTCTGGGTAGAGCATACCATCCGCAGCCGTCAGATTGCAGAGGAGATGGCAAAACAGTTGGGTAGCAAAGCTTGCCACAACCTGTGGGTACATGACGGTTCTAAGGATTTGACCGTTAATCGTTATGAGTATCGTTCGTTGTTGAAAGATTCTTGCGACAAGATTTTTGACGTTAAATGCCCCAATGTAAAGGATGCAGTAGAGTGCAAACTCTTCGGTACCGGTTTGGAGAGCTTCACCGTAGGTTCATTGGAGTTCTGGTTGGGTTATGCAGTTAAGAACAACATCATGGCTACTTTGGATATGGGTCACTTCCACCCGACCGAGGTAACTTATGACAAGATTTCGTCATTGTTGCTCTTCACTCCCGAGATCATGTTGCACGTATCTCGCCCCGTACGTTGGGATAGCGACCACGTTGTTATTCTTAACGACGATCTGTTGATGTTGGCACAGGAGCTTGTTTGGGCTAACGCAATGGATAGAGTAAACATCGGTTTGGACTACTTCGATGCATCAATCAACCGTTTGGGTGCTTATGTTATCGGTATCCGTGCTACTCAGAAAGCATTCTTGCAGGCATTCTTGAGCCCGCTGAAACAGTTGCGCGAGTTTGAGGCAGCTGGTAACGGTTTCCAGAGATTGGCATACTTGGAGGAGGCAAAAGGTCTGCCTTGGAACGATGTATTCAACTATTTCTGCTTGAAGAACAATGT
>JAGBHS010000053.1 GCA_017935385.1 Tidjanibacter sp. | reverse complement strand
ATTGATTATTTTTACACTTATATACTTTTGATAAAGCATTGTATGGAGAAATTACTCTATTTGGCCATCTTTGTTTTTCGAGATAGTTTATACATTTTTGTTCTGTATCAAATGTGGTTATTAGAGAAATAATCGAATCAAACTTAAACGCTTTCATAATTGTAACTATTTGTATTACAGTACAAATATAAATTGAAGAATTGACAGGTTTTGTCACTAAAATATATATGAGAAAATTTGTTAGTTTAAAATAATGTGGCTATTTTTGTACAGCCATAAGTTATAATGGCAAACATTTTTTGATGAAAGTGTATTAGCTTTTATCCTTTGTGCGAAATCTGGAAAATTTCAATGAAACAAGGAGGCAATTACACTCATCACTCCGTATTGGTATCTTATTTGGAATATCTGTATTCTATTTCCAATACGAGTGTGAGGTGTTGTTTATTTGTTTCAGGGTATTCCAGAACCTCGCACAAAGTAAACTAATCATCCTCACACTTTCTTTTTATATTAATTCTCAATGAGGGTGTGAGAATCCTAAACTTATTTAAATTATGGGATTTTTTAATAATCTTGCAGATGAAGCAGGAAAAAAGACAGGTAAAGCTATTGGCAATGCACTATTTGGAGGTTATGCAGATGATCAAAGAATTTCAATTAGAGGAGGCGTTGATAATAGTGACACTTCTACACAATTAGAATTGCATAAACAAACATTAGAATTAGAAGCAGAGCTTAAAGAGAAGGAAAGAAATCAAAAAATGCTAGATGAATTATTACTTCTTGAATTTGATGGGGAGTGCATATCTAATAATATCAAGATTTTAACAAGGCTATCTTCAATGATTGATGTTTGGATGAAAGATGAAGATATGCAATCTTTTTATGAAGTTGCAAGATCTAAATTTGATACTGGATTGATGATTTCACAAGCAATTGATGCTAATAACTCGATGGTTATTGTAATGTCAAAGAAGCAAGATGAATGGAATATGTATTTGGCAAAACAAAAAGAGGAACAAGAATTAGCAGAACAAAAACAGCAAGAACAGATTGCTAATTTAAAATTAAAAGCAAAACAGTTAGGAAAGAAAGTTGCAATTATTGCTGCTATTATTGCTGCTATTATAATAGCATTGTGGATTATTTTAATGATATGTTTAGAATTATAATTAATTGGAATTAGATAATTTTCTTGTTATTTGCTTAATTTATTTCAAAAATAAAGGCAACATTTCTCTGTTTGAGATTTGTTGCCTATATTTGTATAGAATTGTATATAGTTACCAAAAATTAATTTTTTGGGAAGCGGAAAATTATGGACAAAATCACCATCACCCCTATCAGAATCGGATAATAGAGATGGGGAATTATCTCAACAGGACTGACCGCCGCCAAACCCGATGCCATCAGCAGCTGGGCTCCATAAGGAATTATTCCCTGCACAAAACACGACGCTGTATCCATCAACGAGGCGGTTTTTCGTGGCGAAATAGAGTATCGTTGCGAAATATCTTTTGCGATTGATCCCACGGTGAGAATGGCAATTGTATTGTTTGCCGTACAGAAATTGGTGAGAGCCGTCAACAGGGCAATAACACCCTCGGCACCGCGCTTGGATGAGATTTTGGCGGTAAACACCCGTATCAGATAGTCGAAACCTCCCAACTGTCTGACAATATTCATCACACCACCTGCAAGCATGGTCACCAAAATAAGTTCCAACATAGAACCCAATCCGTCACCCACAGCAGTAAAAACAGACAACCCATCCAACGAGCCGCACAAAAGCCCCATAACATCCGTCACCAACGTACCCAGCAACAAAACAATCAGCACATTCACTCCCGACAGCGCAAGAATGATAACCAATAGATAAGGCAATGCTTTATACCACTCAACCGATTGTTGCGCCACCATATAATCTCCCGTCTGGTTGCCGAAAACATAAAGACCGAGAGTCACAATGGCGGCCGGAACAACTATTCGGAAATTGGTCTTGAATTTATCACTCATCTTACAACCCTGACTCTGCGTGGCTGCAATAGTAGTATCCGATATAAACGAAAGATTGTCGCCAAAAAAAGCACCACCCACCACAACAGCCACAAGCCATGCCGTTTCACAACCAATCTGCGGGGCCATAGCCGTCACAACGGGCGTCAAAGCCACAATGGTTCCCACCGACGTACCGATTGCCATGGAGATAAAGCATGATGCTACAAAGATTCCGGCAGGCAGGAATCTGCTCGGCACCACCTTCATGGTCAACGCCACCGTGGCATCCACCGCCCCCATCGCTTTGGCCGATGCGGCAAAGATACCCGCAAAGCAGAATATCCATATCATGTACATGATGTCTGGATGAGAGGCTCCCTGAGAAACCACTCCCACACGTTCACGAAACTGCCGCCCCTTCATCAGGAACAATCCGTATGTCACAGCCGCAATAAACGACACCGTAATGGGCACACGATAAAAATCGCCGGCCAGCAATGAACCGGCCAAATAGACACCCAGCAACACCACGATAGGTGACAGAGCCAACAATCCTTTTTTATGACTGATCATTTGTTCTTTTTTCGTCTTAATCGTCGCAAATTTAGTTCACTCTTTTCATAATTCAAAATTTCCCTCTCTCCCGCCCTATCGGCAATCATCTACGCAGGTTGATGCAACAAAGAAGCGGAACTCGCTTTCGAGTTCCGCCCCATTAATTTATCTGTTTGTTTCTACCAACCCAGGTCCTTGAAAGTTCTCGGAGCAGGAGTCTTGGGCAGCGGTTTGCGTTCTTTGAGTTGTTCGAGAGCCACCTCAATAGCCTTGTTCAACTGCTCATCCTCGCCTGCAAACTCCTTTATCGGGTCGTTATCAATCAAAATATCGGGATCCACACCATGATTCTCCACAATCCACTCGCCCGTAACGGCATCGTAATTGGTGAAGAATGGTACGCGCACGTCAGTTCCGTCAATATAGGGCAACGAGCCGCTGATACCGACAATACCGCCCCATGTGCGGGTGCCGATAACGGTACCCAGGTCGTTGGCCTTGAAACTCCACGGGAACAGGTCGCCGTCAGAAGCCGAATATTTATCAATCAGCAACACTTTCGGACCGTGGTGGGTTGCATCGGGAATCGTTCCGTTCAGGTCGTTACCTCGATACATGGTCATACGGTAGGCCTTGCGCAACAGTCGTTCAATAATCATGGGCGACACATTACCGCCGCCGTTGGCACGATCGTCAATGATAAGAGCCTCCTTGTCAAGTTGCGGATAGAAATAGCGGGCAAACTCGTTAAGACCCTCCTGACTCATATCGGGAATATAGATATAGCCCACACGGCCATCGGTAGCCTCTTCCACCTTTCTGATATTCTCCTGCACCCAGTTGTAGTGATACAACGGATACTCGTTGTCAAGCGGACTGATAACCACCTTGCGTGCGCCCTCGGCCGATGCCGAAGAGTTAATGCTGAGTTCGGTCAGCACATTGGCCTTACCCACCAACAACTGGTAGATGTTCTTCACACTGCTGGTCGGCACACCGTCAATAGCCACTATATATTCACCCTCACTTACATTCACACCCGGTTCTGTAAGCGGAGAGCGCAATTTCTGACTGTATACGGCTCCGGGCAGAATCTTATCAATACGATAGAAACCGCTCTTGTCATCTCGGCTCAACTCGGCACCCAGCAGTCCCATAGGTATGCGTTCGGGCTGGGGCATCTCGCCCGGATTGATATAGGCATGACCGCAACCGACCTCGCTAATCATCTCACCGATAACATAGTTCAAATCAAGACGGGTCTTCACATAGGGCAACAACACCTCATATTTCTTTTTGATGGCCTTCCAATCGAGTCCGTGCATGTTTTCCATATAGAAACCGTCGCGGAAAGCACGCCAAACCTCATCGTAAATCTGCGCCCACTCCTGATTGTAATCAACGTGTGCGACCATATTTTCGGTATCAACCGCCTTATCCAAATTAGCCTTTACGGTCGGGAAATCGGTAACGAAGAGTTGTCTGCCTTTCATGAACAGCGCTTTCTTGCCGCCGTAAGCCACCGAGAACGAAGCACCTTCTGCAACACTCTCCACCTTTTGGCTGCTCAAATCAAATGCGCTGACACCACGTCCGCTTGAATACCACACCTTCTTACCATCCGAATAGAAATTACGGTACGAACCTGCCGACAACGGCAACTTAACAATTCGTCCGGGCAGATGCTCGGGGTCTATTTTAACTGTCACCTCACCCTCTTCGGCCTTCTTGGCCACAGCCTTACCGTCCGAAGGCAACAGCGGTGACGGAGTGTCGGCAGCCAAAAGGGCAAGATAAACACCATTCATCTGGTTGTAGGTGTGATTCCACTCGGTCTGGCTGTAAACAGGATTGAAGTCGCGTGCCGAAGTGAAGATGATATATTTTCCGTCGGCACTGAATACGGGCGAAGAAGAGTCGTACCATCTCTCGGTAACGGGATACTCTTTCTTGGTTTTCAGGTTATATACATACACGACACTCATGTTATTGGGCTGGGTTTTGGTGTAGGTAATCCACTGGCTGTCGGGAGAATAATCCACACTGCCGAACTCGCTGCCACCCGTCATGATGGTCTGTTTGCTCTTTGAAGCGACATCCACCTCCACGATACGAT
>JAGBHS010000052.1 GCA_017935385.1 Tidjanibacter sp. | reverse complement strand
CTTGTTGTTGGTAAGATTTGCCATGTAACGTATGTTGTTTATAATTTTCTCGTCGCTTAAAATTCCCGTAAAGATAGTGATTTTCCTTGAAACATTATACACGATTTGTCTATTTCCAAAAAAATCGGTGCAAAATTATCTTCTTTGCCTGCAAATAGAGCAGTTTTTATGTTTAAAAATTGTTAATTTTTTTTGATCTCGGCGTTACGGAAAGCAATGTTTTGGCTGTTAGGGTGTTTGAGTGTCGAATCGGCTTTGTGGTGATGTTAGGGTTTGATTTTTTGAATTATTGGGATACCTTTGCGCCGTCAAAAATATTTATTTATGAAGAAGAGGGTTGTTATTGTAGGGTGTGGCCATCTGGCCGGTATTATTGTTGATGCTTTTGAGAAGGGTATGTTGCCCGAGTATGAGTTGATTGGCGCGATGTCGAGAACTATCGAGCATGCCGAAGAGTTGGCAACAAGAATCAACGGACTCGGTATGACTTGCAAGGCGTGTGATAACCTGAAAGATTTGTTGGCAGACAAACCCGATTTCCTTATTGAAACCGCTTCTCCTGCCGCCATGCGTGAGATTGCCATCCCGACCCTTTCTAACGGGACATCAATTGTGACACTTTCGATTGGTGCTTTTGCTGACGACGAGTTTTATGAGCATACGGCCGAGGTGGCTCGTGAGCATGGTACACGAGTCTATCTTGCGTCGGGAGCTACGGGCGGTTTTGATGTTTTGCGTACGGCGGCATTGATGGGTGGTGCGACGGCCGAATTCTTCAATGAGAAGGGGCCGCGTGGCTTGAAAGGCACTCCTGTGTATGATGAGGATCTGAAAACCGAACAGCATGTCGTGTTCCGTGGGACCGCAAAAGAGGCAATAAAAAAGTTTCCCACCAGAGTTAATGTGACTGTGGCGGCTTCGCGTGCCTCGGTAGGTCCCGAGAATATGAATGTGACGATGCAGTCATCTCCTTACTTTGTGGGAGATACCCAGCGTGTGGAGATTCGTAACAGTCAGGTGCATGCCGTGGTGGATGTTTACAGTGCCACCTCCGACATCGCGGGATGGTCGGTGGTCAGCGTCTTGCAGAACATCGTTTCACCCATTGTATTTTGATATATTAGCCAATACTTTTTCGCTTAATCTGTCAAAGGCCTGTTTGGTGCGACCGGTCGATACGTTCACGCAGTGAACCTTCGGATGGTCCAACAGATGGGCTCCACCCAGTGCGCCCAGCGTGTCGCAATAGCACAGATTGTCGCCTTCGAGCCATTTGAGCATGGGCTCCTCATCCCACGCGGGAGAGAGTCCCGTATTGAATAAGATTTTCTTGTTGCCCAATTTCTCGAACTGCTCTTCGTGCAGCAGTACGGTGTTTTTGTTCAGGCAGCAGAACACAACATCACTATCGGCCAGAAGGTCGTTCAGTGGCATGAATCTGTATCCTTTTTCAGCGGCCCACTGTTTCTCGCTGCGGGCAAAATAGCTGATCTCGGCACCGAAAAATTTCATCGCATCGGCAATCATGCCGCCCGACTTGCCAAGTCCCACAACGCCTACTTTAAGGCCTGTGATTTCGCGAGGCATTCCTTCCCATGCCTCCATTCCGAATCCGTGCAGACAACGCACCAATTCGCTTACCACATATTCAACCACGCCCTCGTCGCCATAGTCGCGTATTCCAGTAACGGTGATTCCGCGAGATTCCGCATAGCGGATGTCTACGTTTGCACTCTCGGGCGAGTACAACGAACAGCACATGCCGATGTATTTCACGTTGGGACACAGCTCCAATGCGCCCTTTTCAAGGCGTGACGTATAGCTCAACAATACGGCATCTGCATCGCCTATGCGGCGTGCTATCTCTTCGTCAGATGTGGGAATGTCGTCAAACAAAACCACCTCCTGGGCGTAATCGTAAAGCTTTTTCTCGGCCGTCGGAATCAGACTGACGGGTTCTATGGCTACAAGTTTCTTAAACATTTTTCTTCCTTTTTTTGTGATTCTTTCAGTTTGGTTTGTGTGTGGGGGGGGAGTGTCATTTGTTTGAGTCCGCCTTGTCGGGGAGCAGGTCAATGCACTGCAAACCGGCATAGATGATTATGGCTATTGCGGTAATAAGGCCGATGATGTCCGCCACCTCATTGACACCGTTTTTTGCATATCTGAACAGGGCATGTATCTGTGATCCCAGCAAGAACAGATATAGAAGTGCCAGTAATAATTTCTTTACTTTTTTATTCATTTTTTTAGGAGTTGTAGGTTTCAGTCGTGTAGGTTTCCGTTTATGGCAAAGTTAATGTTTTTTTCCTTTCAATCACAATTCTACAACAGCGAGATGAGTTTGTCTACATCCTCTTCGCGTGTGGCCCAGCTGGTTACGAAACGCACCATGGTGTGGGTCTTGCCGCGAGGACCCCACAGCTCAAAGGTTGCCGACTCTTTCAGACGATCCATCACCTCGTTGGGCAGACGGAAGAATTGCTGGTTGGTCGGAGACTCCATGGCCACCTCATAGCCTTTCGTGCGGAAAGCTTCGCGCAGTTTCAGCGCCAGACCCACTGCGTGACCGCCCATGCGTTCATAGAGCCCGTCGCTGAACAGCGTTTCGAACTGCACACCCAACAGACGGCCTTTGGCCAGCAGGGCTCCGTGTTGTTTCACCAGCGTGAAGAAGTGGGGGAGTATGTCGGGATTGGTGATTACCACCGCCTCGCCGAACAGCGCACCCACCTTCGTGCCGCCGATATAAAACACATCACTCAGTCGGGCAATGTCTTTCAGTGTCACGTCGCTCCCTTCGGCTGCCAGCGCATAACCCATGCGCGCACCGTCAATATATAGAGGAATCTTGTGTTTATGACAGGTGTTGCTCAACTGCTCCAATTCGGCCAGCGAATAGACCGTTCCGTACTCGGTCGGTTGCGATATGTAGAGCATGCCCGGGGCGACCATGTGTTCGTAGGTTTCGTCGCGATAGAAATCCGAGATGTATTGCTCCACCTCTTCGGGTGCCACCTTGCCGTCATGTGAGGGGAGGGTCAGCACCTTGTGCCCCGTAGCCTCCACCGCACCTGCCTCGTGTACGCTGATGTGGCCGCTTTCGGCCGCCAGAACGCCCTGATGGTAGCCCAATGTGCCGTCTATGACGGTGGCATTGGTTTGGGTGCCGCCCACGAGGAAAAAGACTCTCGCCTCGGGTGCACCGCAAGCCTCGCGCACAAGTTGGCGGGCATGTTCAGTATATTGGTCGCAGCCGTATCCGACGGTCTGTTCGAGATTGGTCTCTGCCAATCGGCGCATTATCTCGGGATGCGCACCCTCCATGTAATCGCTGTCGAAGTGTAACATTTTAGCATAACCTTTTTTAGCAACACAAATATATAAAATGGGATTAAAAAAAACGAGATTTTGTGGAAATTGACCAATATTTTATTATCTTGCAACGCATAAACATTAATTATTAAACAACAAAAGATTATGAAGAAGTTTTTGACATTTTTGGCAGCAGCGGCCGTGCTTTTCAATCTTTCGGCCTGCAAGGATGACGATGGTGGTGAAGGTGATCCCAAGCCCAATCAAATGACAATAGGATCACAGACCCACGAACTCAGATTTGGAGAGGTATTTGTTGATCACTATGTTAGCGGTATGCATTTCTATAATATGTTTTTTTATGATAATGACACTCCTTATGACGCCGATGGAGATTATGTTCCAGGAGTTTTTGCGACCAATATCTATAGTTTGTTTTCTAATAATAGTTCGGCAAGCCTGACCCGCATCCCCGATGGTACCTATGTCTATAAGGAGATGTATAGCACTGATGATCTTGAAGATATGAAGCATAACGGTTATAGTGATTATCTTGTGTATAGTGACGATAACTGGATTGAGTTTGGTCAAGATATTGTTTCGGAGAGCCAGTTGGTTATAACCGTGAAGCACGTGAGTGGTGATATCTACGAGATTGAATGGACCGGCGGCGTGGATGAGAATGGAAATGCCGTAAACGGATACTACAAAGGTGTGATGATATTCAGAGAAGCTGTATAGTAGATTTATAACCGACAAACAAAAAAGGGCATCCTACGAGGTGCCCTTTTTGTTTGTTGTTGCAGGGGAGAAAAAAACGTCAAGACTGACGCGAAATGACATTCAGGGAGAATGTTTTTGCAGCCGAAAGAGAGGTAAAAACAAAAAATACGGATGTAAATGATTTTTGTAGGCCGAAAATTTGTGTGTGGGGACATTTGCAAAACAACAAACCAAAAACAATAAAAAATGGCCAAAATCATTCATGAACCCGAGAGTATAATAGATATCATAAAGTCTATTTTTGATTAGATGAAAGGAGATAAGAAAAAAACTACTATATTTAAATAATCTTTTTAAAAATACGGAAAAATGGCTAAAAATGTGAAGACACCGGAGAATATCGAAAGCTACGGTAAGAACTACTCTGATGACGGCCTGTGGAGCAAAATAGCATCGGTGGCAAAGAAAGCAGGATTGAAAGTTGTATATTTGGCTTTGATATTGTTCTATGCTTTGAAAAGTCCCGACACATCGACTGCGGACAGAACAATTATTATTGGAGCTTTGGGATATTTTATTTTGCCCGCTGATTTGGTGCCGGATTTCATTCCTGTTGCTGGTTATGGCGATGATTTGGGAGCGCTGTTGTGGGCAGTGGCTCGTGTAGCCAAAAATATCACTCCCGCAGTGAAACAGCAGGCAAAGGACAAACTGCACGATTGGTTCGGCGATTATGACCAGAGCAAACTGAACGACATCGCATAAGCGGAATTTCTGACCATATGCCAAAAAAGGACGAAATTTTTTTTCGTCTTTTTTTGGCAGTTTTAATCATACTGCCGCAAAATGGCAGTGGGTGGCCGTACTTTTGTATCGTAAACCAAAAAACGTACGACCATGAAACAGAACGTTGCAAAAAGAGAGATAAGCATTCGCAGCAGAGCCTGGAGTGCTTTGTATGAAATGTTCTTTGATGAAGAAGACCCCACCTTGTCGCAGGAGAGCAGGCGCAACAAACGTATAGAGAAATTGTTGCAGGCCGGACTGGTGATGTTTGTGCTGGTGGTGTTGCATCTGTGCCTGCCGATGGCATAAGAGGGTAACGATAGCGAAAAATTTTATTAATTTTACGAAATGGAGGAGAGTTATGATTTTGAAGGTGTTGATCTTTTTTGCGTTTTTAACCGAGGTATTGGGAGAGAAACATTATAAAAACAGATAGAGGTATGGAAAAGAATCCGTTGTTTAACAGGTATATATGGTTGGTGGATACCATTTACGGTGCCGGCAGCATCACTTTGGAGGAGATAAATGTGCGTTGGCGTCGTTCGCAATACAACAAGTACGGGGAGAATCTGCCCGAACGAACCTTCTTCCGCCATCGCAACGCCATCCAAACGATATTCGGCATCGAAATCAAGTGCAATCGTCATGACGGTACGTACTATATCGCCCATACCGATGACTTGGAGGAGGATGGAACGCGCAAATGGTTGCTGAACACCTTTGCGGTGAACAATCTTATCAATGAGAGTCACCAGCTGAAACGCCGTATTGTTTATGAGGAGGTGCCGTCGGGTCAGCGTTTCCTGACACAGATAATAGAGGCAATGCGTGACGAGGTGAAGTTGCGCATCGAATACCATTCGTTCGCACGCGAGCAGGCTCATTCGTTTCTGGTGTCGCCCATGTGTGTCAAGATTTTCAAACAACGTTGGTATATGTTGGCGCAGAGTGAGGGGTATGATGAGCCGAGAATTTATGCCCTCGACCGAATCGAAAATATGGAAACCACAGATATTTTGTTTAAAATTGCAACGGATTTCGATGCGAAGGAGTTCTTTGCCGACAGCTTCGGAATCATCGTCGGAGTGGATGGCGTGGATGTAGAGAGGGTGCGTATAAGTATCGCGAAGAATCAGGCAAACTACCTGCGAACACTGCCGCTGCATGAGTCGCAGAAAGAGATTGAGGCCAATGATGAGAAGAGTGTCTTTGAACTTCGTCTGCGCCCTACATATGACTTTGTGCAGGAATTAAGGCGTTACGGTGCCGATGTGGAGGTGTTGGAGCCCGAGTGGTTGAGAGAAGATTTTCGGGCCGATTCAATGCGTCTGGCAGCAGTTTATGACGAAAAGGGGATGGATGAGACAGAATAAAATGGAAGAGTTGAATAAGAGGGTATTGGTTGAGTTGGCATGGGACTTATATGTTGACGAGATGGATCCATACGAGAAGTCGGATGAGTCTATGTTGTTTTGCTATGATAAGTCGGCCGTGATTCATGGTGCGGCACACGTTGCAACCGAATTCGGCCGATTGTGGAAGGTGAATATCAATCCTGAACTTATAAAGGGACTTACGGTACATCAGGCTATTGATGCCATCACCGAGGTGGTTGAGGAGGACAGAATATATAACAGCCTGCTCGACTATCTCGATGATATTGTATATGAGTTTGCATGTCATGAGATAGCCACCACGTTTCGTTATGACCCCATCTTGTCGCCGTTCCGCGCCGATGAGGAGTATACCGACTGGGCGGGAGTCTATCTTTTTGAACGAATCGAGGATGTCTATCCCGACATGGAGGAGTATCGTCAGGCTTGTGTTGCCATCAAAAAGCAGCATGCCGAACTCATAACCCGATTACAACATCTGCTCGGCGAGTATTATAAGAAAAACATTGATGCCGGCACTTTCGAAAGGGTGATATCTTATAATGTTTCGGAGAGATAAATCTGTGTGATGAGGGACTTTGCGGCGATAGATTTCGAAACTGCCAACGGACAACGTTCGAGTGTGTGTTCGGTTGGTGTCGTTGTGGTGCGTGACGGAGAGGTGACGGATAGTTTTTACAGCCTTATTCATCCTGCGCCGAATTATTATTCATGGTTTTGTCGGCAGGTTCATGGCTTGTGTGACTGCGATACGTGCGATGCGCCATTGTTTCCCGAGGTGTGGAGTAAAGTAACACCATTGATCGAGGGGTTGCCGTTGGTGGCGCACAATGCCCGTTTTGATGAGGGGTGTCTGCGTGCGGTTCATGAGCATTACGGAATGACCTATCCCGAATATCTGTTTTTTGACACCTTGCAGGCCTCGCGTAATACCTTTGGTCGTTCTTTGGCCAATCATCAACTGCACACGGTGGCTGCTGCATGTGGACATTGTCTTGAAGCCCATCATCATGCTTTGGCCGATGCCGAGGCATGTGCCGCCATTGCGATCAGGATTCTTTGATTTTTTTTTCATCTGTTCGATGTGGTTAGGTGTGTCGTAGGCCTGTTTTCAGCGCAATTTG
>JAGBHS010000051.1 GCA_017935385.1 Tidjanibacter sp. | reverse complement strand
TGGTTCGGCGCCTATGCCGAGAGTCTGGCCGACGACATGCAGACCCTACAAGCCGCCTACAAGGTGGTGAATCGCAATCCACTGGGGTCGGCAGCCGGCTACGGATCGTCGTTCCCGTTGCACAGAGCAACCACAACGGAATTGTTGGGTTTTGATACGATGAACTATAATGTGGTCTATGCCCAGATGTGTCGAGGAAAGATGGAACGTACGGTGGCGATGGCACTGGCTACGGTGGCCTCAACTCTCGCCAAACTCGCATTCGATGCCTGCATGTACAACAGTCAGAACTTCGGTTTCATAAAGCTTCCCAACGAATGCACAACGGGTTCGAGCATCATGCCGCACAAAAAGAATCCCGACGTATTTGAACTGCTCAGAGCGAAATGCAACAAAATAGCCGCCGCACCATATCAGATTGCATCCATCACCAACAATCTGCCCTCGGGTTATTTCCGCGACATGCAGATGACAAAAGAGGTGTTCCTGCCGCTGTTTGACGAGATGAACGAGGTGTTGAGAATGGCCATCTACATCTGCGGACGAATAGAGGTGAACGAGAACATCTTTGAGGACTCGAAATATGATGCAATATTCAGCGTAGAGGAGGTCAATCGTCTGGCAGCCGAGGGGATGCCGTTCAGGGATGCCTACAAAGCAGTGGCGGCGAGCATTGCAGCAGGCGAATTCCGACCAGACAAAAACATCAACCACACTCACGAAGGCAGCATAGGCAATCTGTGCAACGACAAGATTGTGGAGTTGATGAATAGAACTCTTGCCGGATTCGACTTTGAGAAAGCCGAACGAGCAGAACAAGAACTTGTAAAATAACTATCAGAAGCAATAACCTAAAACCAAGAAACCATGAAAACCATAAAATTTTTCACTCTATTACTTGCTGCCATCACACTTTTCGGCTCAAATATCGAAGCACAGAACCAGCAAAGACGTCGCCCCTCGTTTGACGCCACAAACCCCACCGTTCACGACCCCGTGATGATTAAAGAGGGCGACACATACTACCTCTTCTGCACAGGCATGGGTGTGAGCATGATGAAATCGAAAGACATGAGGACATGGGAGGAGTACGGTTCTATCTTTGAGGAGGCCCCAAAATGGACCGTAGCGTCGTTGCCCGGTTTCAGAGGTCATATGTGGGCTCCCGACGTGATTTTCCATAACGGCGAATACCACGTGTTCTACTCGTGTTCGGCATTTGCAAAGAACACCTCCCTTATCGGTCATGTAACCAATAAAACATTAGATCGCAACAGCCCCGACTACAAGTGGGTGGATCAGGGTAAAATTATACAGTCTATTCCCAACCGAGATATGTGGAATGCCATCGATCCCAACATCGTAATTGACGAAGAGGGCACTCCATGGATGAATTTCGGCTCGTTTTGGGACGGTATCAAAATGGTGAAACTGACAAAGGACATGATGTCTGTAGCTCAGCCAGAAGAGTGGTACTCTCTCTGTCGTCGTGCCCGTACCCACACATTGGACGACAAAGATCCAGGCGATGGTGCAGTGGAGGCTCCGTTCATTTTCAAGAAAAATGGATACTACTATCTGCTCGTTTCGTTCGACTACTGCTGTCGCGGTTTGAACAGCGACTACAAAATTGCAGTAGGACGTTCCGAGAACGTGGAAGGCCCCTATCTTGACAAAGACGGCGTATCTCTCGCAATAGGTGGCGGAACGATTATTGCAGACAGAAACAAAGATTACGTGGGCGTGGGACATTGTGCCGCCTATACATTCGACGGCAAGGATATTCTCGCCACACATGCTTATGAGTCAAAGAACGGCGCTTCCAAACTCGTAATAAGAGAAATCAAATGGGATAAAGACGGTTGGCCCTCAATAGATTTTTAAATCATTGGTAGTCCTTACCGCTTGGCAGGCCAATTTGGACAACCGACAAAAAGAGAAGATAGGCTCATCTACAAGCAGGACATTGGTAGTCCTTACCGCTTGATAAGCCAATATGGACAGCCAACAAAAAGAATAGTAATATTTAGTGTTTAAAACCAACAAAGTATTTGAATACGAAAACCGAATAACGCGACGGATTGAGGGAAGTAGTAATGTCAATATTTAGAACCAACAAAGTGTTTGGAGGCTGAAACCAAATAATGTGACGGATTGAGGAAAGTAGTAATGTCAATATTTAAAACCAACAAAGTATTTGTTTAAAAATGAGAAGTTTAAAAACATTGATTATTGTAGCAGTGGGAATCATTGCTATGGCATGCAACAACATGAATGAAAAATTAGCTATGCTGGATGCAACACCTTGGAAACTCATCTCACTCGAAGGAGAAGCCAATCCCGCTTTCGCAGAAGAGAGTGATAGTTTTGTTGTCAATTTCTCGGCCTCTGAGAATGCCATCACCGGCGTGGGTGCTTGCAACAATTTCTTCGGCACATTCCAGGTTCTTGACGGAGGCAAAATCAAAATCGAGATCACCGGTGCAACCATGATGGCCTGTCCCAACATGGAACTCGAACAACCCTTCTTTGATCTGTTGAACGATTGCGACTCATTCGACATTGAGAACGATATGTTGACTCTCATGAGTGGCGACAAACAGATTGCGCAGTTCGGCATACATAATCAGGAGTAAATGCAGACGGAATAAAACATGCAAAAAGACCGTGAGAAATATTTCATGGCAAGAGCCATAGAACTGGCAAAAGAGAGTGTCAATAAGGGCGGAGGACCGTTCGGAGCCGTAATTGTGAAAGACGGTGAGATTGTGGCCGAGGGAGCCAATTCGGTGACTCTGAACAATGATCCTACGGCTCATGCCGAAGTGTCCGCCATTCGCAATGCGTGTGCAGCTCTTGACACATTCAATCTGACGGGTTGTGAGATTTACTCCTCTTGCGAACCATGCCCCATGTGTCTGAGTGCAATATATTGGGCACGTTTGGATGCGCTGTACTATGCGGCCACACGATCCGATGCGGCAGAGATAAACTTTGACGATTCGGCCATATACGACCAGATGGCACTCGCCGATGAGGATCGTTCACT
>JAGBHS010000050.1 GCA_017935385.1 Tidjanibacter sp. | reverse complement strand
TTGTTCCAAGATGAGTTGTACATCAATGCAAATCACGCAAGTATGTAGAAATCAGAACAGTTGCCAACTCATTACCTCGTTCTTGAACTTTCCGCATAAACTTTTTATTCTTAGCGGATTATAAGATTATTCCAAAAATATAAATTAAAACATAAAATTACTATCTTTGCGATGGATAAGAACGATTATAAAAACACAAAAAAAACATAATACAATGAAAAAAATCATCCTTCTTGTCGTTTTGCTCTCGTTGGCAATTTCGACACCGCTAAATGCACAGATAAAATTTGAGGATTATTTCATGGAAAAGACCATGCGTTTCGACTTCTATCATGCAGGAAACGCCACATCGGAGTACTACTTTTTTGACGAAATCATAGAGGAACCCTATTGGGCGGGCAACAAGAGCTATCTTGTTGATGACCGCAACATGGGCAATCAAGTATTCAAAATCATTGACAAGGCCAGCGGCAAGGTTATCTATTCGCGTGGTTACAGCACCCTATTCAGCGAGTGGATCGGAACTCCCGAAGCCAAAATCACCTCCAAGGCTATGCCCGAGGGGGTCGTTTTTCCCTATCCCAAGAACGATGTCACCATAGAGATTTATTCGCGCGAGAACTCAACAGGCAAACTGCACAAGAAATTCTCCTACGACATTGATGTGGACAGCTATTTCATCCGTCGTTCTACCCCCTCGTTAAGTACGATAGACATTCACTACACCGGCAACCCCAACAGTCGTGTAGACATAGTGCTTCTCTCGGAGGGTTACACCGAGGCCGAGAAAGACAAATTCATCAAAGCCTGCGAGGAGTTCACGGAAGACATTTTCAGCTACTCACCCTATACCGAAAATCGTAACAATTTCAATATCCGCGCCGTATGGGTTCCCAGCGAGGAGTCGGGTGTTACCATTCCGGGCGAACACATCTGGCGCAACACCACGTTGAAAGCCAATTATTATACCTTTGATTCGGAACGTTATCAGACCATTGAGGACTATCAGGGAATTCTTGATGCGGCCGCCAATGTGCCCTACGAAATAATCTACATACTGACCAACTCGCAGAAATATGGCGGTGGCGGAATCTACAACTTCTACGGAATCAGTGCCGCCGACATCCCCGGTCCCTCAACCCGCAAGACATACAGCCACGAATTCGGCCATCTGTTTGCCGCATTGGGTGACGAATATGTGGGCGGAACGGAGGTCAGCGACCTCTATTTCCAAGGTGTGGAGCCCTGGGAGCCCAACATCACTACCCTTGCCGACCTCGAATCGAAAGATTGGTATGAATTGTTGGAGGACAAAAAAGCTGCTCCCATCGAGAACAAATGGGACCACAACCCGATGAATCCCAAGGTGGTATACAATCCCGAGAAACCGTGGCCTGTGGGACTCTATGAGGGTGCAGGCTATCTCGAAAAAGGAGTCTATCGTCCCTGGCCCAACTGCATGATGAACTGGTTCCATACGGTGGATGTATATTGTCCCGTTTGTCAGCGCGAGATTCAGAATACCATCGACCTCTTCACCGGCAGAAGCAACCGTAAATAACTTTTTTATTCATATCTCAGGAAAACTCAAACCACGTTCAACAACCAAATATAAATTGAAAGAAAATGAAGAGAACGACTTTATGCATCATCGCAATGCTCCTTACAATGACCGCCATGGCTCAAAAACCTGCGGTCAAGGAGGCCGAAATAAGCATTGAAGACATCAAAACAGTATTGGAAGCAAAAGAGATTTTTCTCCATTCGTTCGATATGACCGAATTCAACGACGGGGTCTACTCCATCATCCCGTTTGTGGAGGAGTATGAGAACGGCAAACTGAACGAAGAAAGCCTCATCCGCGTCAGTCTGGGCATGAACAAGACCGACGTGCGTAAGTTTGGCGAGAGAGCCGATGAATGGCGCGAAACATACGGTATGAAACGCCGCCAGAATGTCCACACACTGATGAACAAGGCGGGCATTTATCTCTATCCCGTTTCGGACTCCACCATAAAGGTTACGTTCAACATGGAGAACATCGGCAGTTTCGGCGCACCTCTCCACAAGAAGGCCTACGGCAAAGGCCCTCAGGCAGATAGTCCTGCACAATACAGCCATCGCCCGTTCAAACTCGTTCCGAAGGAGCATGCCGAAATCATACGCCTGCCGTTGGTAATGGTCGGTTCGTTCTGGTATGATGAGAGGTACGATGTGTATCGTTTTTGTGGCGAGACGGAGATTGACCCCGAACTCACAAGTGAAATTCTGAAAAATTGCCCCCACTATTTCATCATAGGAATAGAACTCCACGAAGGCGATCTTTAATCACAACAGACAATGAGAAAAAGTATTTTTATCTTATTGGCTCTTTTGGCGGCCATGTCGTTGCCGAACAACGCGACAGCACAGAACAAAGTAACATTCAATGCCGGAGCAGACTTTGTGAGCAGCTACCTTTGGCGCGGTAACAAACTCGGCAATTTCAGCTGGCAACCCTATGTGGCGGCCACCTATGGCAAGTTCACATTGGATGCATGGGGCTCGACGGGTTTCAAGGATACGGAATTGTTGGAGCTGGATCTCACCCTGACCTATCGTCACAAAGGTTTCAAGATTGCTGTTTCAGACTTTTGGTTCACTATGCCCAATAGTGGCGTGAAATATTTTGACTACTCCGCCACCACACCGCATGTCTATCAGGCCGAGGCGTCGTACGATTTTGGCTTGTTTTCATTGAGTTGGGCCACCATCTTTGCCGGCAACGACGGCATAAAGAGCAATGGCGACAGAGCCTACACCTCATATATGAGTGCCAAAGTTCCCTTCTCGGTGGTCGGTTTCAACTGCATGGCCGAGGTGGGTGTTGCTCCATGGGAAACAAGCTATATGGCAAATGTTGATGGATTTGACGTTTGTGATTTGAGCCTGCAAGCATCCAGGGTTTTTAATATTGCCGACATTATCAGAATACCAATTCTCGGAAAAGTATCATACAACCCCGCGATTGACAAATGCTATTTTGTCCTCGGACTCAGCCTGTAAAATTCGTGCTAAATTTGTAAGGATTATTTAAAAATGTTGTATTTGGCGAGCCAACGATTACGGCGCGGCATTATCAGACGGCTCAACAGCAAGAAGAACAAAGCCGCCGCCACCAGATATTGGAACAACTCGCCATACTCCTCATAGACCTGTGTTTCGAATTGCGCCTTTGCCGTACTGTTAATCTTGGCGACAATCTCATTCAGTCCCACACTCTGATTCGTGGAACGAATATATGCACCACCCGTCATCAGGGCTATCTTTTGCAGACTCTCCTCATCGAGCTTTGACACCACAATCTCTCCCTTGTCATCTCGAATGAAATCTCCTCCCACCTCTATGGGAGCACCCTCGGGCGTACCCATTCCGATAGTGTAGATGGTAATGCCTTGTTCGGCCGCTGCTCGTGCCGCCTGTTCGGCATTGTCTTCGTGATTCTCGCCATCGGTAACAAGTATCAGCACCCTGCTGTCACCACTCTGTGACGAAAAAGAACTAGCCGCCAGACTGATGGCCGCACCTATTGCCGTACCCTGTTTCGTGACCATATTGGGAGCAATCTGCGACACAAAATTGCGCGCCGCCACATAGTCCGACGTTATGGGCAACTGCACATAAGCATCACCCGCAAAGACAATCACTCCTATCTTGTCCTCCTCGATACCCTCCAACAATCTATCCACCGCATATTTGGTACGTTCCAATCTGTTCGGCTCAAAGTCCTCGGCCAACATGGAGTTAGACACGTCAATGGCCAACATTATCTCAATACCCTCGCGTTGCACCTCTTTGAGTTTCGACCCGTACTGCGGACGTGCCAATGCGACAATCAGACACACCAATGCCAGCATAAGAAGTTCAAACTTCAATCTTGCTCTGCGTAAAGAGTACTCCGGCATCAACATCTTCATTATCTCCGCATCTCCGAAACGTTCCAATCTACGCTTGCGGTCACGCAGAGCATAAACAAACAACGCTGTCAGCACCGGTATCACCAGCAACAGATAAAGAAATTCCGTATTTTCAAATCTAAACATTTTTCACTCCTTTTTTAGTCCCTTTGTTTCGTCTGCCAAACAACCAACACTCCTCTCGGTCACTATCTTGCAGACCACAAAAAACGCTTGTTACGGAATTCGTTTGAGCCACAACTTCTCCAATCCGAATCCCACAACCAGCAGCACAAATGCCCACACCAGATAGCGCCCGAACAACTCATTATATTTCACAAACTCGTCCGTATCTATCTTGGTCTTTTCCAACTGATCGATTTGTTCATATATCTCGGCCAGCGATCTATTGTCCACTGCACGGAAATATTCGCCTCCCGTCATCTCGGCAATATCGGTCAGCACCTGTTCGTCAATCTCCACCTTCACCTGCTGAAACACCATATTACCCCACATATCATATGCAGGATAAGGCGCCATGCCTCGTGTACCGACACCCACCGTATAGACCTTTATTCCGTAACTTGCCGCAATCTCGGCCGCCGTCAGAGGAGCCACCTGTCCCATATTATTCACTCCGTCGGTGAGCAATATCACCACCTTACTCTTGGCCGAACTCTCTTTCAATCTATTCACTGCCGTAGCCAGGCCGTTTCCTATGGCCGTACCGTCATCCAAAACGCCACTACGAATCTGTCCGAGCAGTGTCAGCAGAGTACTTTTATCGGTGGTCAGCGGGCTCTGTGTGAAACTCTCGCCTGCAAAAATCACCAAACCGATACGGTCATTCTGTCGGTCCACAATAAACTTTGCCGCCACATCCTTTGCCGCAGTGATTCGGTCCGGATCGAAATCTCGCGCCAACATACTGCCCGACACATCCACCGCCAACACTATATCTATACCCTCGGTTCTGACCGTACTGCCGTGTTCGCTACTCTGTGGACGAGCCAGCGCCACCACACACAATGCCACTGCCACACACTCCAACAGGAACGGCAAATGACGTCCGTAATATCGCCACGTCTTGCGAACACCCACCACCGAGGAGGTATCCGACACGGTAATGGTTGCCGCACCGTTACGCAGCCTATAGACATAGTAGGCCGCCAACGGCAACAACACCGTCAGCAACCACAACATCTTTGGATTTGCAAACTGAAACATCTCTTATTCCTCTCTCTTTTTTCTCATTCTCAATCATGACAAGCAGACGTTTTTATTCTCCCTTTTCATTCGGAGCCTTTTACGTCACTCTCTTGCCGCACGTCAGGCAACATCGTCCCCTGACCGTCTTTGCCTGTCACCTAATCAATTACCAGTTCTTACCCGAACGTCCCACCGTCACAGCCTTCTGCGCATCCATCTTCTCGCGCGTCTTATCTTCCTGCCCCTGAATGGCATTAAGAATCTGCTCGGCCTCCTGCTGACTCATACCCGACTTCTGCGGAGGTGCTTGTCCCTCGTTGTCGGGAGAATCGGACTGGTTATCATTATTGTTCTGACCATCATTCTGATCCGGATTATCCTGATTTTGCTGATTATCCTGGTTCTGGTCGGAATCGTTCTGATTCTGATCGGGATTGTTCTGGTCGTTCTGATTATTATTCTCGTTATTCTGGTTTTGATTTTGGTCCTGATCTTGGTCTTGGTTCTGGTCCTGCTGGTTGTTGTTTTGATTTTGATCCTGATTCTGCTGATTGTTGTTCTGATTCTGATTCTGCTCCAACAACTTCTTCGTATAGGCATAGTTGAATTTTGCCTCCACATCATCGGGATTCAACCTCAACGACTGCTTGTAGGACTCCAAAGCCTCCTGCAATTTCTGCTGTGCAAATTGCGCATTACCAAGATTATAATGTGCCTGCGCAGCCTGCTGTACGGTCATTGCGCCCTCGCGTTTGGTAAGATTCTTCAAGGCATTCTCCGCCTCCTCATGGCGCCCCTGACGATACAACGCATCGGCAAGATTGAACTCGGCCTCCACCGATTGTTGATTCTTTATCGCTGCCGTACGATATGCCTGCTCGGCAGCCTGATAATCCTGAGCCTCATAGTCGCGATTACCGCCACGGATATGACGACGTTCGGGGAACTGCTGGGCCATGACATCCGCCACCGTCCACACCATAAAAACCACTGCGCACACAAACAAACGCATCATACCAACTCCTCTACGCATCATCCCTCTCCTCCTTTCTCTCTTCGGTCTTTTGTGCCACATCAGAATGTTCTTCCTCAACAAGACTCTCGGGACGCACCGTTTCCACTATGGGTTCTCCCTCCAAATCGACCTTTTCATCCAATATCTGCTTGGTGTCTTCCACAAAATAGTAGGCCTTGAAATATGCCCCCTCATTCTGCTCTGCCTCCGGAACCGACTTCGCAAACTTAACCAAATCGGCATCCTTCAACACACTCTTCAAATAGTCGTAATCCTTCACATTGAGATCCAGTTCCTTGACCGCATCAAGAATCTCATCGGAAGTCATCTCGCGTGCCGATATGCCATAACGGCCATCAATATATTCACGCAAAATGTCGGTCAGACGGGTATAATATAGTTTGTGTTTATTGTTTTGCCATATCTTCTGATTGTTCTGCATCTCCAACTGTCTGATGGCAATTACATGCGGAGCCTCACGGGGACGGAACTGTTCCTGCTTACCCTCTCGACGACTCATGCGACGCGCCAAAAGATTGATTATCGCCACCAACACCGCCAGTGCCAACACTCCGAAACCGATATATCCACTCACCTCACCCACCAATAACGGTGTATCCATGGGAGCTTTAATATCGAAAATGGTCTGGTTTACGGTGTCTACGATATAAGTGTCCACCACAAGATGGTTTATCTGCTCTGCGAAGATGGTGTCCACTATGTTTTTGTCGAGATAGAGCAACGGAAAACTATCCACATCAAAACTGCCCTCCTGAAAACTTATCATTCTGTAACGTTTCAGCAGTCGTTGCATACGGCCATCAACTTCCAATGTGTCAATGGGCTCCTCCTCCAATATTTCCCATGTTCCGCCCATGAGGTTTTCAAGTCGCGGGAACTCCACCATCTGCACCATGTCCTTCGTAATCTCAACATTGAGATAGAAATGGTCGCCTATCATCACCGTATCGTCCGACAACGAGGTGGTTACGGTAGGTCTTTTGCTCTCCGCCACATCTTCCGCCTCGTCAGCCATCGAAATCAGTGGAGCAACAAACATCGCTACGGCAAGAATCATTGCCGCCAACATTGCATTCCTCTTTCGGCTGTTATTGGGAATATTGGTATGTCTATTAAAAAGTGTCATTTTTTTCTTTTTTGTTTTTTCGGATCACCCTACTCGGAAGGGCCCAGAAGTTATCACCTCCCACTCGGGTAGTCCCACAGGAGCTACATCTCCCCACTCGGGTAGTCCCACATAAGCTCCATCGCCCTACTCGGGTCGCCCCACATAAGCTCCATCACCCCACTTCTCTACCTTTGTTTAAAAAGTTTGAGAAGGGATTTGACGTAATCTTCACTTGTTTCTATCTCCACACCGTCCACACGACAACGTTTCAATATCTTGTCCACCTCAGCACTACTCTCCTCCCATGCGGCATGATACTGCTCTCGCACCGCACGCGACGAGGAGTCAATCCACACCGTCTTGCCACTCTCGGCATCCTTCATCTCCACGATACCTACGTCGGGCAATTCGGTCTCTCGCTTGTCATAGACTTTTATGGCAACCACATCGTGTTTCCCCGATGCAATTTTCAGTGCGTCTTCAAACTCTTTACGCCCCTCCATCGTATCCATAAAGTCGGACAACAAGAAAGCAACACATCTCTTTTTCAGTGCATTGGTCAGATAGCGCACCGGCTCGGCCAACGAGGTGGTATTGCTCTCCGGACGGAACTCTATCAATTCGCGTATAATCATCAGAATGTGAGAACGTCCCGTCTTGGGAGGGATGAATTTCTCCACCTTGTCGCTGAAAAACAGACAACCAACCTTGTCGTTGTTCTGCGCCGCCGAAAAAGCCAACACGGCAGCAATCTCGGTCATGACACTCTTCTTGAACTTGTCGCCACTACCGAACATACGCGAGCCGCTGACATCCACCATCAACATCATGGTTAATTCGCGTTCCTCCTCGTATATCTTGATATGCGGCTGCCTTGCACGTGCCGTCACGTTCCAATCGATATCGCGCACATCGTCACCCATTCGGTACTCACGCACCTCGCTGAACGACATACCCCTTCCACGGAACGCACTATGATAGTGTCCCGCAAAAAAGTCGCTGCTCAATCCTCGCGTCTTGATCTCGATCTTTCTGACCTGCTTGATTATGTCGCTACTATTCTCCTTTATCATTCTTCTCTCTTTCGTGAAGCAGTATGTCCCAAGCCTTGTTCTCTCTACCGCGCCATATTCTTCCGCGACAAATCAACGTAACCCACAACAATACAGGCACCACAAACGGCACCCACTCCGACATGACCTCTCCGATATCCTCACCTTTAGCCTTCGTCACAATCATAAACATGAACAACACGAATGCAAATGCCTCCGATATCAGTGCAATCCGGCCATATCTTTTGGTCTTTTTGTCTATCGTCTTTCCCATCTAATCAATCATTAAGGAACCTCAACAGCATTGAGAATCTCGGTAATAATCTCCTCCGAAGTGATATTCTCGGCCTCTGCCTCATAGGTAAGTCCGATACGATGACGCAGCACGTCGTGACATACGGCACGCACATCCTCCGGAATCACATAACCTCTGCGTTTGATGAACGCATAAGCCTTTGCTGCCTTAGCCAACGAGATGCTCGCACGTGGAGAACCACCATACGCAATCATCGGAGCCAATGTTTGCAGATTGTACTCCTGCGGTTCGCGGCTGGCAAAGATTATGTCAATAATATATTTCTCAATCTTCTCGTCCATATACACACTCGAAACCACCTCACGAGCCTTCACAATATCCTCCGGAGTGATGATTCGATTGGGCTGCGGGAATCCCGATG
Source organism: Tidjanibacter sp. (assembly GCA_017935385.1). Lineage (GTDB taxonomy): Bacteria > Bacteroidota > Bacteroidia > Bacteroidales > Rikenellaceae > Tidjanibacter. Next base: position 15,537 of record JAGBHS010000050.1, on the reverse strand, counting down.
GTTGCAAATTCATGCGTACGATATCGCGTTCTTCCGATTTCTTGGGATAAGAGATTTTCGCTTTGAGCATGAAACGGTCCACCTGTGCCTCGGGCAACGGATAGGTACCCTCCTGTTCAAGCGGGTTCTGGGTAGCCAACACCAAGAAAGGCTGGGGCAACGGAAAAGTTTCATCTCCTATGGTCACCTGACGCTCCTGCATGGCCTCCAACAGAGCACTCTGTACCTTCGCCGGCGAACGGTTTATCTCATCTGCCAACACGAAATTGGCAAAAATAGGACCTTTCTTCACCGTGAACTCTTCGCGTTTCTGCGAATATATCAACGTACCGATAATGTCGGCCGGCAAAAGATCCGGCGTAAACTGAATGCGACTGAAATCAGCATCCACCGCTTTGGCAAGTGTAGTAATAGCCAGCGTCTTTGCCAATCCCGGCACACCCTCCAACAACACGTGTCCATTAGACAGCAACGCTATCAACAGTGTGTCGAGCAGATGTTTCTGACCTACAATCACTTTACCCATCTCCATATTGAGTGTATCAACAAAAACACTCTCGCGTTCGATGCGTTCGTTCAGTTCTTTAATATTTACAACTTCACTCATATAATTTATTTTAGTCTGTTTGAATCACTCCTTTCTTCGGTTTTTCAACGCATACGGGTTGCATTTTATTGCACCACAACGCGCCTTTTTCCAGTTATATAAATACAAATATAGTGAAAGTCGAGAGCAGAGAATCTGAACTTGTTCAAAGGTTTCTTTGCCGAGACGTATCCTATATTCTACAAATATAGGAAAAAAAGTATTCCGTTGTCATATTTATGCCCCATAGTTCATCGCCACCTTCACATGGCAAAATAATGCGACAAAAAAAGAGCCGCCCCCTTTCGTAAACTATCATCCGAATTATTACCTTTGTCAATCATTTCCTTAGACACATCAAATGGAACAACATAACGACATTCTTGCCAATCTCAATGCGGCCCAGAAAGCGGCAGTGACCGACTACGAACACCCCTCGCTGATAGTGGCGGGCGCAGGTTCGGGCAAAACGCGTGTGCTTACATGCCGCATCGCCCACATGATAAGTCAGGGTGTGGCACCGTACAATATTCTCGCCCTCACCTTCACCAACAAGGCTGCTCGCGAGATGCGTGAACGTATCGAAACTCTTGTCGGCAGTCGCAGTCGCTATATATGGATGGGTACGTTCCACTCCATTTTTGCAAAGATACTCTTCGCCGAGGCCGAGAAGATCGGTTATCAACCTTCGTTTACCATATACGATTCGTCGCAGAGTCAGAGTCTGATAAAAAGCATCGTCAAGGAGATGAATCTCGACGAGGAGAGTTATAAACCGCGCGATCTGCAAGCCCGCATCTCTCTGGCCAAGAACAATCTGGTCACAGCCGACTCGTATGCGAGCAACTCTACCCTGCTGACCGAAGACAGAGAACGTCGCCGCCCCGAGTTTGCACACATATATAAAACCTATCAGCAACGTTGCAAGGCCAACAATGCGATGGATTTTGACGACCTACTTCTGAACATAAACATCCTCTTCCGCGACCATCAGGACGTATTGGAGAAGTATCAGCAGAAATTTGCCTACATATTGGTGGATGAGTATCAGGACACCAACTATGCCCAATACATCATCATCCGTCGTTTGGCACAACAACACTCGCGCGTTTGTGTGGTGGGAGATGATGCACAGAGCATCTATTCGTTCCGTGGCGCCAAGATAGAGAACATACTTCAATTCAGGAATGATTTCCCCGGAACACGCGTCTTCAAACTCGAACAGAACTACCGTTCGACACAAAACATAGTCAATGCCGCCAACAGTGTAATCGAGAAAAACAGTCAGCGCATAAAGAAAAACGTCTTCTCGGAGAACGAAACGGGCGAAAAGATAAAGGTCCTGAAAGCCTACACCGATGGTGAGGAGGCTCAACTCATTGCCGACGGAGCCAAATCGGCAGCTATCTGTAACGGTGGCAACTGGAACGAAATAGCCGTACTCTATCGCACCAACGCCCAATCGCGAGCCATAGAGGAGGCACTGCGCAGACGTGATGTCCCTTATGTCATCTACGGCGGTCACTCGTTCTATGACCACAAAGAGATAAAGGACATGCTGGCCTACTTTAAGCTCATCATTAACCCCAACGACGACGAATCCTTCAAACGCATCATCAATTTCCCCGCCCGCGGTATCGGCAGCGTGACTGTGGAACGCATCGCCACTCTCGCCAAACAAAAGGAGTGCAGCATGTGGCAGGCTGTGGAGTCGTTGCAGGCAGGAACTGACGAGGCCAAAACAATAGGCAAGCGCGTATTGGAGTTTGCGCAGTTGATAAAGGAAATCTCGCTGCAAAGACAACAGAAAACCCTATATGAATTCGGTTTGGAGGTTGCTACCCGTTCGGGCATCCTGCCCATGTATCGTCTCAATCCGTCGCCCGATTCGGAGAGTGCCCTCGCCAACATCGAGGAGCTGTTGAACTCCATGCAGGACTATCGCGAAACACTCTATGCGGCGCCCGAAAATGAACAGATGAGGGAGCCGACCATCGAGGAGTGGTTGCAGAATGTTTCGCTGCTCACCGACATGGATAACGACAAGGGCGAGGATAAAAAGGCCGTAACCCTCATGACCGTACACTCAGCCAAAGGTTTGGAGTTCGACACGGTATTCATTGCGGGCATGGAGGAAAATCTCTTCCCATCAATCATGTGTCTTACCTCACCACGTCAGTTGGAGGAGGAACGTCGCCTTTTCTACGTGGCTCTCACGCGAGCCAAACGCGAGGCCACAATCCTCTACTCCGAAACCCGTTACAAATGGGGCAACATGGAGTTCTGCAAGCCGAGTCGTTTCATCAAAGAGATAGACCCGAAATATCTGGATATGCCCGTCGGGGATGACGATGATGACAATGACGAACGTTCTGCCGACGAAGATCCCATTGCCGCGTTGCGCCGCAAGCTCAACAAACACTACGCGCAGATGCCGACACCCAAACGACCCGTCACACCCGCGCATGGTCAGCCGACACGTACCGTCACACAGCCGACCACACCCCGTCCCGACACCTCAGGCATGAAACGTATGGGTACGCGCCACATGGTACACAACGAGGGAGAGAGCAACTCAACCATCTCGGCAGGTCAATACACCATAGGTCAGCATGTTGTACACCCGAAATTCGGTAGCGGAACCATAATAGAAATAGAACAGCTCAGCAACGACATAAAACTCAAAGTAAAATTCAACGATCCCTCGCAAGGCACCAAAACCTTCCTCTCCAAGTTCGCCAAATTTTTAAACATTTAGTTTTGTGGGGCGAGGGGAGTTCGGTGGGACAACCATGACGAGGCGACCCTTGTGGGGCGAGGGGAGTTCGGTGGGGCGACCATGACGGGACAACCCAGAGTAATGAAACTTCGGTGGGGCGACCATGATGGGCAATGAGAGCATATAGCAACCATAAAATTTGAACAAAAAAATGAGAAAAAAAGAGAGATATGACGGCATAATAGAGTGGTTCTCAAAAGAGATGCCCACGGCAGAAAGCGAACTGAACTACTCCAATCCATACGAACTTCTGGTGGCTGTGATTCTCTCGGCACAATGCACCGACAAGCGTGTAAACATGACCACTCCCGCCTTGTTTGAACGTTTCCCCACCCCCGAATCCATGTCAACGGCCTCGGCAGAAGAGATATTTCCCTACATCAAAAGCATCTCCTATCCCAACAACAAGGCGAAAAATCTGGCCGCCATGGCTCGCGTTCTGTGCAATGAGTTCGGCGGTGTTGTCCCCTCCGACACAGAACAGCTGCAACGACTTCCGGGCGTAGGCCGCAAAACTGCAAATGTGGTGGGTGCAGTAATATTCAACAAATTCGTCATGCCGGTGGACACCCACGTTTTCCGCGTTTCAAACCGCATAGGCCTAAGTACCAATGCCCGCACGCCACGTCAGGTGGAGGATCAACTGACCGCCAATATTCCCGCACACCTTCTTCCATTGGCCCACCATTGGCTGATTCTGCACGGCCGTTATGTATGTACCGCCCGCAAACCCATGTGCGACGAATGTGGCATTGCCCGTTGGTGCCGTAAGCGAGAGCAGGACCTGAAAACACAGCAACGCAAATCGGTTAGTGAAGAAAAGTGATTATTTCGATGAAACTAACTATCTTTGCACCGGAATAAACACAAAAAAAGATGCCACAGACACTGCAACTCGTTCTCACACCACAACAGGCCGTTTCAGAAAAAACCGTACTCGACATGGCTGCCCGCCAATTGAGAATCGGTCGCGAACGCATTGCCTTCTCGCGCGTGGTAAAGAGATCTGTTGATGCACGCAAAAATCCGCCCAAAGTAAACCTCACTTTGGAACTCTTCATTGATGACGAACAAAAACCCGCCGAGGTTCATTTCGATTATCCCGACGTAACAAACGGCAAGGAGATCGTCATCGTTGGTAGCGGTCCGGCAGGACTTTTTGCTGCATTGCGACTCATGGAACACGGTTTCCGCCCGATACTCTTCGAACGAGGCAACAATGTGGAAGAACGCAAACGCGATGTGGCTCAACTGAATCGCAACAAAGGGTTGAATCCCGACTCCAACTATGCTTTCGGTGAGGGTGGTGCAGGCACTTTCTCGGACGGGAAACTCTTTACCCGCAGCAAGAAACGTGGCGACTACAACAAGGCCCTTCAAACATTGGTGTTTCATGGCGCATCGCCCGAAATCCTATACGAGGCACACCCCCATATAGGCACAGATCGTCTGCCCCGCATCATAGAAAACATTCGCAAAACCATAGAATCATGTGGCGGTAAGGTCCATTTCGGCAAACGCATCACAGCCATAGACATCAAAGACGGTAGGGTATGCGGTGTGCGATGTGGAGATGAACGCATCGAGGCAAGGGCCGTCATATTGGCAACAGGCCACTCCTCACGCGACATCTACACCATGTTGCACAAAAGCGGAGTGAGATTGGAGGCAAAACCGTTTGCAATGGGTGTGAGAGTGGAGCATCCGCAGGAGCTGATAGATCGCATACAATATCATAGTCTGGAATTCCGCAACTATCTGCCCGCAGCCGCCTATACTCTAACGGCTCAAGTGGGTGGACGTGGCGTATATTCATTCTGTATGTGTCCGGGCGGAGTGATAGTTCCGGCATTGACATCCTCCGATGAGAGTGTGGTCAATGGGATGTCCTCCTCGTCGCGTGGTTCACGTTGGGCCAATTCGGGAATTGTCACAGAGATACGGCTTGACGATTTCGGTCATCTGCGTCAGAAATACGGTGAGTTGGCGGGTCTGCGTTTCCAGCAAGAGTTGGAGCAGGCGGCACGTGCCAATGCGGAAGACAACCAGACAGCACCGGCTCAACGACTGGCCGACTTTGTGGCAGGACGCAAATCACTCTCTCTGCCCCGCACATCATACGTTCCGGGTACGGTGGCCTCGGAAATAAACACATGGTTGCCGTCGTTCATGACCGAGGCATTGCAGGGAGGATTCAGAACATGGGGCACCCGTATGCGTGGATTCCTGACCAACGAGGCTCAGGTGTTGGGCGTTGAATCACGCACCTCGTCACCCGTCAGAATACCTCGCGACCCCGTCACGTTGCAACATCCCGAGGTGGAGTTCCTATACCCCGCAGGAGAAGGAGCCGGATATGCAGGAGGCATCATCTCGGCGGCACTCGACGGAGAACGCATAGCCGACGCATTGGCTGAAAGCAAACTGCCATAAACACACATACAACTGAAACCAAAAGAAAAACTTGAAACAAAAATGCAGGTTGAACTGATTGAGAAATATTTTCCGAACGAATTGAGTGATGAGCAGAAACGCCGTTTCGCCATGTTGGGAGATTTGTACAAAGAGTGGAACGCCAAAATAAACGTAATCTCACGCAAAGACATCGACGAACTGTATCTGAAACACGTTCTCCACTCATTGGCCATAGCCAAGGTGTGTCGTTTTGAAGCGGGAGCCCGCATCTGCGACGTAGGTTGCGGTGGCGGTTTTCCGAGTGTTCCGCTGGCAATAATGTTCCCCGAGGTGCAGATAACCGCCATAGACTCAATAGGCAAGAAGATAAAAGTGGTGCAGGAGGTTTGTAAAGCGGTCGGCATTGAGAATGTAAAGGCAGTGAACTGTCGCGTGGAGGCGTGGCCCCATAGATTTGACTATGTGGTGTGTCGTGCCGTAACCGAGATGAAAGCGTTTTTGGGCTGGACTCTCAACAAAGTGGAACACGGACAACGAGGCACACTCCCCAACGGCATAATCTGTCTGAAAGGTGGCGATCTGGCCGAAGAGTTGGCTGTAACAGGCAAGAAATTCGACATTTTCCCTATCTCCGGACTCTTCGAGGAGGAGTTTTTTGAAACCAAAAAGGTGGTCTATCTCAAAAAATAACAAGAAAAGAAAAATTTTTTTCGATAATGGGGGCTTGAATTATTAAATATTATTATCTTTGCAACCGCTATTGTCACGAAAAAAATAATAATATATAATAAATAGCTGTATGAAAAGGACTTATCAACCTTCAAAGAAAAAAAGAATCAACAAACACGGCTTCCGTCAGAGAATGTCGACTGCTAACGGACGTAAGGTTTTGGCTGCTCGTCGCGCAAAAGGTCGCAAAAAACTGACTGTATCTGACGAAATGAGATTCAAATAGTAGACTCACGTAAAAGAACGAATGTCGAAAAGTAGTTCTTTGCATCATGACGGCAAGAACGAACATTTTTCGGAGAAGTAAAAAAGCAAAAAGGCACGAACCAAGTTCGTGCCTTTTTTTAATACAAAAATATCGGCCAACATGAGTTGGCCGATATTTATTTCCCTACTGTGCAAGCGGTGCTGACAACTCCGCTTCTCCCTTCAAGTGCTCCATAGCCAACTTGTGGAGATGATTCACAACATCCTTATATTGAGGATCGTGAACCAGGTTGTTCAACTCATGAGGATCGTTCTTGGGATCAATCAGGAAAGCTCCCGCACCAATACCGAAGAACTCGGCATAGTGCCAGTCCTGCGTTCTAACCGAAATACCGGTAACACCTTTGCCGTGCTCATTCCATACCGAGAATGCAGGTTTATCCCACTCGGCATCGGGATCGTTAAGCAACGGAACCAAACTGTCGCCATCAACCCCCTCGGGGAAAGGCAGGCCGCAAAGTTCAGCCAAGGTAGGATACATATCTATCAACTCGACGGGACGATACGAAACCTGACCGTTATTCTCATTTCGCGGATCAACAATAATCAAAGGAACATGGATTCCTTGCTCCCACAACGAGCCCGCCTTAGACCATTTTCCTTTCTCGCCCAACTGATAACCATGATCGGCCCAGAAGACAATAATCGTATTCTCTCTCAGTCCCTGGCGATCCAACTCGGCCAATACTCGACCGACATTCCAGTCCACAAAACTGATACATGCCAAATAGGCCTTAATCATATCCTTGGCCTGTTCGGGAGTCGCAGGACGGCTGATGAACAGATCGGCTGTATTCTCACGAATAGATCCTCCCGGGAAGTTACGCGGCACCATAGGCATGGTTGCAAAATCAACCGGAAGTTCTATATCTACATCCTCATAAATATCAAAAAACTCTTTGGGGGCAATCAGCGGAGAGTGGGGTTTAGAGAAACCGCAGGCAATAAAGAACGGTTCATCCAAATCCTTGGCTCTCTGAAGATATGCAATGGCACGATCTGCCGAACGGGTGTCGCCATGATTTGCCGCCTCTTCTCCTTCAATAGCAGCCCAACGATCTGAATGGGCTGCTTGCGATTTATCCAACATGGTAAGCATGTTCACATGAGCCCTATGCTGTTCTATTGATACATATGAAGGGGGTGCAAGATTAACCGGATTATTAGAACGACGCGGATCACCACCCTCATCCCATGCATCGGTATCGTCAAAACCACCATGGAAAATCTTACCAGTTCTCCAAGTCACATAACCTCTGTTCTTGAAGTACATAGGCAGACTCTCCCACTCGGGATATGTGGCGCCAAACCACTCGCCATTACTATAAAGATGGCTGGTTGTGGGATAACGTCCCGACAGAAGTGATGAACGTGACGGGCCCGACAAAGGATATTGACAATAAGCACGGTCAAAACGAATACCCTGTGAAGCCAGCTTGTCAATATTAGGAGTATATACAACCGGATTGCCGTAAACACTCAAATCGGCACGCATATCATCTGATGCGATAAAGAGAACGTTCATCGGTTTCTCTTTCTTTGAAGGTTTCTTTGCCGCCTCTCCTTCTGCATCTGCCGCCAACATAGGGATAGCTGCCAGACACAACGAAGATGCCGTCAATGACAAAGGACGAAGCAAATCGTATTTATTTTTCATCTTATATCAGAATTTTAATATTGAACAAAAACGGTGAGTAAAGAACTCTTTCAGAATTCTCCAATCACCGCCATTCTATCAGCTATTAGAGCCGCGCAATATTGCACGGCTCCCAATAGCATAATCTAATTTATTAGTTCTTAGCCAATTCAAGACGAACGTAGTCATAGAGTACACCGTCATTAACCGAACCAGCGGGAACAGTAAGAGTCAGAGTATTCTTTCCTGCTTTCAACATAGAAGCATCAAATTCGCACTCACGCTCATACCAAATTGCCTGTGAACCGTGACGAGAAATAACACCGTCGCTACGACGCAATGCAATAGTACCTGCCTCTTTGCCGTTAACAGCTACATCAATCTTACTAGTAGCGGTACCGTTGATAGCAACACGCAGGATAGCTTTACCTGCAGGAACGCTCTCCATATCGAAGATAATGTCATAAGGAGTTGCATAACCTTTTGCCATAACACCAAAGAAGGGGCTTGCCTCTGCACCTAATTCAGTAGTGTGAGGAATGTGCATATAGAACCAATCCTTTGCGGGATCACTCTGTCCGATAACGAAATCAACATCGTTGGGGAACATCTCCGGATATTTCAAAGGAATCTTGGGATCGCGGTGACCCGAAGACATTGTGAACTCAGATGCGGTACGGTTGGCAATACCTACCTCCCACAACTGCTCGCCCTTGCGAACGGGAGTCCAAGTGAGCTCGCCCAAATCAAGCGGCTGGCCTGCCTCTACAACGATATCGGTCTTCAAATACTCACCCAAAACGCCATCGGTAAACGCATACAACGAGTATTTGCCGGGACGTACGTTATTGATTGCAAATGAACCATCTGCTGCACCAATTGTCCAGAACTGATAGTTCTTAGCATCACGCTGCCAGTTAATCTCATCATTATAAACCTCTCCGTTATAACCGTTCTCGGTCAAAGTATATGCCGGAGCCACCAAACCTACATTCAAGTTAACGAAATCACCCGAAACATAAGGATCATTCAGATTAAACTTACCGGTAACGGTAGCACGCTCTTTTGCTTTGGGATAGTTAACACCCTCAACCCACTCATAGGGCCATTTTGCAGACTCCTCAGCAAGTTTAGCTTTTGCATCAGCATACATTGCCTCGGGGTTCTCGCCGCTGTTTACATAGATCATGAAGGGACCTACGGTCTTGCTCCACTCCTCGCCTTCGTCAACTGACAGAACAGCACCACCATAGTGGCTGCTACGCCAGTAGTTAAGCATACAAGCAGCTGCCTCCTTGTTGGTATCACGGTGACCCATGAACTCAATCTTGGTAGGACCACCACTCATGTACTCCATAGAAGCATTGAGGGTGTAGATACCGATGTTCTCGGTGGTGCTTGACCAACCGAATGCACGGTTAGCATACTGAGGTGCGGTATAAACATACTTGTCACCTGCGAAATAATCCTTCGGATAGTGGAAGTTCACAGTCTTATCAACGCTGATCCAATCGAACATGGGAGCCAACTTGGCGCAGAAACGAGCCTCTCCGATAGCGGTTTTAGGATAATCTGCCGGGTGGGTGAAAGTACAGTAGGTGTAAACACCACTCTGACCTTTCTCCATGGTGAAACGAATGTCGATGTCGGCTGCGAACTGTCCGTCCTGCGATGCACCGGGGCCGGTACCCATCTTACGACCTTTCGAGATACCCTTGATAGATACCTCGGCACGTTTACCGAAATTCTTCTTGGGGTCGATGGTTATGGTGGCAATAGCGTCGCCCGTTCCGATGGGACCCATTGCATCATGCGACCAGAAACCATACTGGTGGTCGGTCATACCTCTGTTCAAACCGTTGGGGTTTGCTCCCGGGGGATCTTTCTCCAAATCGGGCTGGCCATCCTCGGTGAGGATTGTTGCCAACAACTCTTTACCCTGATGACGTACCGATACGAGGTCACCCGATGATTTTGCAACCATTACACTCACGATACCGTTATCGAGTGTGTAGGTTTCTTCTGTTTCGGTGATGGTTACACCGTTCTGCGAACACGACGCAAACATGGCTGTCATGCACAGACTCGCAATGAAATAGAAAAACTTTTTCATCTCGTTAGTAATTTAATTTGTAAATAGATTTAATAAAGGTTTGTATAATAATGAATTATTGGTTCGCTTTGAGCCACTCTATGATTTTATCCTGCGTTGCGGCGGGCATGCGACCATAGTCATACGGTTCCATGAGGGTCAGTTTATCCTCCGCATCATATAGTTTATACACACCGCCGGCTCTCTCAACGGCTTCACGTACTGCCTGCGGGTCGGCATCACGATCAAATGAGTTCTGCACAACCAACACACGACGAGGTGCAACCAAAGAAATAACATCATCATAATCATAAGGCACTCTGTCCTGATTCTCGGCAAAGAGTCCCAAGCGGGGAATCAAGCCATACACATGGCTGTAACGGGTCATGCCACTCAGACCGTTCTCCACCTTATCGGCTCTGAACGGGGTGAATCCGCACACCGACACTACTTGTTTGATACGATCGTCCATAGCGGCTGCGTGTAGGCCCACTGCTCCACCCAGCGTGAAGCCCAATACCGATATCTGTTCGCCATCGACCATCTTCTCCTTCTGCAATGCCGTCACCGCACTCTGCACATCCTCAACCATACGGCCGAAACGTGACCACTGCGGATAACGATCATAGAACGGAGCATTCTCGTCCGTACGCATACCGTAACCGGTCTGATCATAAGCCAATACAGCAAAACCGGCTTTCACAAGGGCCAAAATCGGGTGCAGATCCTGACGGTATACCCACATATAGCCCAATGGGAAATGGTGACCATGCAACCATATCACGGTCGGCAACTTAGTACCCTCGGGAGTTCCTGCGGGATAATACAAATCGGCAGTCTGACTATCGTGGCTGAAAGTAACGCGACGAGACTCTACTTGATTCTTCTCGGGCTCCAACCAGCCAAATTCCATACCGCCTCTACTGATAACCCATGCGTGAACATCGGGAGCCAACTGACCGGGGTTACCACTCTTACCCTTAGCGACTTCGGTGGGACCGGGACGAGTAAAGCGGAAACGGAAACCACCTGTACTCTCGGTCGAAGGAGGCAAAACTGCCGGAGCCTTACCCAACATCTCATTAATAGCCGATTTTATCTCCTGAGCCTTACCGTTCCACTGCGAAAGTGATTTAGCAATGGGACGTTTGGCATCATACTTTGCATACTTGCTTGCATCCACGCTCACACCTGACTCGGCTTTCCACTGCTCGAAATCCCACGGGAAAACAGCGTCATACTCCCATGCTTTATCCGAACGACCGTAAATAAGATCCAAGAAATCAACACATACATCCTGATCATTGCTTCCATGGAATCCGGGAACACGCATCAACTGCAAATTTTCAGGTTTACCAAAGCGCTCATACACTTTCAACGCCGCCTTATATACCTGCTCCTGTGCCCAACCGTTGGCAACCTCGTCATTATATCCCCACTCCATTAACACGGCACGAGGTGCAATCAGTGCCAACAACGAGTTTGCATCTACCGGCAAACGATCCTCGTGACCCGAGAAATATCTAAATCTGGGATGATACCAATCCGGGAACATTCTTGTAGTGGTCTCGATGCTCTCACCACCGCCACGTTCACCCGACATTCTCCAAGGTACAACACCACCAACACCGGTACTTCCTGCCAACAGTGCAGAAATACGGGTATCAAGTGCAGCTGCAATCATAGCCATCTTACCGTCACGCGAATAGCCAAACATAGCAATCTGCTCGTTATTCACCTCGGGCAACGACACCAGATAATCAACAACCACCTGTGCCATCCATGCTCTACGCGACAATTTCGAGAAATCGTTATCAGGATACAACTCAACCAGCTGAGCCGCATCATCCATGAAGTCACTACCTGCATATCCGGCCGAGATATAACCTCTGCGCAATGCAGTGTTACCCCAACCTGCCAACGAAGTAGACAATATCACGGGATATTTTGCTCCCTTCTCGCCATCGGGAATAACAACGCGCACTCTCACACTCGCCTTATTCTGAGGGCCATACCACAGTTTTACGTTACGAACGATATAATCGCCACTCTTCGTTTCGTCCAACACTTCCACTCTGCCCAACTCGGGTTTTGCAGGGAACGATCCAGTCACATACTTCTCAAAAAGAGACAAAATCTCCGCACGACGTTTCTCCCAGTCTGCATCGCTGGCTCCTACGGGAGTTCCATCGAGGAACGTGAACGGATCGGGCAACAGATTGCTCTTAGGCAATGCATCGAAATCGGGAGGCAGTTCCCCCGTTTTTTGCTGCCATGCCGTAAACTCTTCCACCTGCGGCATATTCTTCTGCATCCATTCGAGATACTCTCTCCTCTCCTTCTCGGTCATTGCCGACATGGAGAGTGTTGCGATACTGCTAAACAATATCAACAACCATGTTATTTTTCTATTCATATTCATATAGGTTTTTGGTTTTTAGCTACAAAATTGCCCGACGGTAATCTTCAAACCGTCGGGCTAACAAACAAACTTACTTGATACCCCTGAAATGAAGATTTTTTATTCCATCATATTTTTAAACATCAAACCCTTGACATACAATCTTTATATGTACGTCAGGAAAACAGTATCTGATAACATTATCGGATTATTTCAAGATCTTGATTCCTTTCGGAGCCTTCACCTCCGACTCGATAGTTCCGTCTGCCTTCTTGACATGTTTGATGGTAATAACGCCTTTGGGAGTGGGATATGTTCCCTCCACCCATTCGAGATTACCCAAATGAGGCTCAATCTTGACAACCGAACAGCCTGCATCCATAATCTTCACACCAAGTACATGCTCCGACATCCATGCGGCAGGACCCGACGACCAGCCATGACAGAAGCTGTGACGATATCCGGGATAGCAATAAGCACCGAAATCACCATGAATATCCTTCTTGCCTGCCGGTGTGAGTTCATCCAGCGGAGCAGCGTTCTCCAACCACTCCATATTGAAGTCCTCCCAGAATGTAGTAGCACCCATATCCAGCATTGCGCCCCAATATTGGCTGATGATATCCATTGCGGTCTGATACTCACCCGCTTGCGCCAATGCCTGCAACATATAATATCCATAGAATGTGGAAAAACCTTTCGGACCACCTACCTTCAACACCTCATCTGCTGCCTTCTGCGGATCCATCACACCACCTATTGACATCAATGCGGCGGCTTGTTTCAGGTCGTTATGAGGCAACACCTTTTTGTTAAGACGAGCCCTTGCATCGGCTGCCTGTTTTGCAGCGGCAGGCTCTCCAAGAATATTACAAAGTTTCTCCGCATCGGCCAATGCCCACGAAAGCAAACCTCTGAATCCTGCCTCCACGCCTTTGGGATTACCGCTTGACGGCCAATCCAGGAAACGCGAGAACGACAGATTCTCATTTCCTTCGGCATCTATCTTGCCGTCAATCTGAGCAATCAGTCCTACGATATAGTCGCGGTGTTTCTTCAAGAAATCCAGGTCGCCGTTCTGCATATACCAATCATAATGAATAATAAGGTACCACATCGAGTAGGCACTCATACCGTTCATCCAACCCGGCAGCGGATAGTACTCACAAGCAATGTCCAACGACTTGGGAACCACCTCATTATATCCGAACACCTTTGCAATGGTAGACACCTCGGGATGCATATCGCCCAACCAAACAAGGCGGTCACGTTTAATACCGTCCCACAGATACTCCTGCATATTCAAATGAACCGTATAAGCCGCCGTCAGCCATATCTTGTTCATTCTCTCGTCATTAGACTTGAAAGAGCCAAGATAAGGAATATCTCTGTAACGCAACACGGCACGCGCCTCTTTCAGACGAATCGTGGTCTGGGGCTGCAACAAATCTATACGTACGAAACGGAAACCAGTGTTTCCAATCTCAAACAAGCCCTCGCGCGGAATCTCCACCACAATATCTCGCTTGGCATGGTCGTCGGTCGAGTAGCCCACTTTCCAATCGTAGTTGATGGTCTGGCTGTTTACCTCGCCCACCGATTCGCCGAAACGGATTCTCACCAAAGAGGGTTCTCTTCTTGTCGAAGTACCCATCACCAACTGCAAACCGCCATGCAGTTCTCGGCCGTAGTCGAGAATAATTGAGGCAGTTTCGTTGGCAGTACTCGTCACCGTACACATCGGACGGCCGCCCATAACCGACTGACTAATGCCCGGTTCGAGCAACATCTCCGAATGCTCAATCAACTTGCCATCTTCACCGTCATACATCCACACAATGCGCTGAGGCGAAATATAGGCACGCGTAAGTTCATCTTTCTGGATTTTTCCCTCATAAGAATCGCCAAATACAGGAGGGATTTGCGCTTTAACAGAAATAGCGCACAACATGGCTACCGCCATTGTGGCAAAAAATTTAAGTTTCATATTCAGTTTGTTATGGTTTTTGGGTTTTTGGGTTTTTGTATTCACACATTACAAATATACTACAATTTTGGAATTTTATTCACTGCTTCACGTTTTTTTTCATCCACAATCTGAGCATATATCTGTGTCGTTTTCAATTCTCGGTGTCCCAGCAACTTAGAAACGGTATATATCTCCGTGCCGAGAGTCAGTTGCATAACCGCAAATGTATGTCTGGCGCAATGAAAAGTGATATGTTTGGTGATTCCTGCCGCCATACACCATTCACCCAATGCCAGGTTGTACCAGACAGAGTATTTCAATCCCGGAAAGACTCGTTCCTCGGCCTTGCCTCGCTTTCCCATATACTCCAAAGCCTGATCGGCAATATACAGATATTCAAATCCGCGCGTCTTCTTCTGACGAAAGACCACCCTGACAGCTCCATCATAACGCTGCACCTCTTTCCAGGTGAGTTTATAGATGTCACTCCATCTCATACCCGTAAGGCACGAGAAGATAAATGCATTTTTCAATACCGCATATCTGCATTCCGTCTTCACAAGTTGTTGCAACTCCTCAAAAGTGAGGTACTCCCTATGAACATCCTCCAAATATATAGACTTGACCGACACCGCAGGCGAGACCTTCAATATTCCGTCCTCC
>JAGBHS010000049.1 GCA_017935385.1 Tidjanibacter sp. | reverse complement strand
GGATATCTATTTGTTATGGCGCAAGTTCACGTCGGATGTCGCATTGCAATATCGCATGCCGGCCATCACCCTCGATGACCAGGCCCGCAATGTATTGGAGAATCATTATTGGCGCGGCAATGTGCGTCAGTTGAAGAATGTTGCGGAACAGATATCAGCCGTAGAGGAGTCTCGCATGATTACGGCAGATATACTCATACGCTATCTGCCCGACAATCATGGCGGTTCGGCAACCCCCATGATCATGAACCACGGAGACAAATATGCCGACAGCAGCAGCGAACGAGAACTTCTCTACAATGTTCTTTTTGACATGAAAAAAGACATGAATGAGATAAAACGCATGCTTTATGAGGCGCTGGGCAACAAGCCGAGCTACCCTACCCATACGGAACATATTGCCGGTCTGCTGCAACCCACCTCAAACCACACCTCGGCGGAGGATGAGGACATATATGCCGTAAGCGAGGATGTCACCGACCTGCCACAAAAGCCCCAAACCAAAGAGCAGGCTCAACGCGAAGCCATAGTAAAGGCGCTGCGAAAATATAATGGAAAAAGGAAGGATGCCGCCCGCGAGTTATTCATGTCGGAGAGAACGTTGTACAGAAAAATAAAAGAACTCGGAATCGACGAATTTTAAATCATTTTTTCAAAACCCATTGATCAATCAAAGGAGATTCATTATGCAGAGAACAAATAGATACCTGATACTCATAGCAGTGTGCATTCTGGCACTGACGGGATGCACCGTAAAATACTCCCTCTCGGGTGCGTCAATCCCGTTGGAGGCAAAAACAGTATCAATTGCCTATTTCCCCAACAATGCCCCTATGGTGGCCCCCATATTGAGCCCCACTCTGACGGACGCATTGCAGGATCGTTTCTCGCGCCAAACCCGTCTGCAACTCGTCAACGAAAACGGAGACCTCGCCTTCGAGGGAGAGATATTGAACTACACCTCCGTTCCGACAGCCATATCAGGAAACGAGACCGCGGCACTAAACCGACTGACAATTACGGTGAGAGTGAAGTTCACCAACAAATATCAACCCGAATTCAACTACAACCGTTCCTTCCAGGCATTTGCCGACTATGACGCAAATATCCTGTTGCAGGACGCACAAAACCAACTGATTGAAGACATCGTAAAGCAGTTGGTGGATGACATTTTCAACGAGGCTGTTTCTAACTGGTAAGCAAATGAACAAAAACAACGCACAGAAAATAGATGAATTGTCGGCAGAACGCCTAATGGAACTTCGCAGCAAACACGAATGGTTCGGTTGCGCCCATAGAGTCTTTGCTCGTTCAGACACAAAGATCTCACCCAAACAGGCCTATCTGCTCTGCAACATCTTTGAACAACACAACAAGACGGCACTGCAACCGATAGACACCGATGAGTTTTCGGATTATCTGCCCATCGCCGAAACCGACACGAACGAATCACCACTCAACATCGGATCGCCTGCCGAAACGGACATACAGACAAAAACGACTGACATTCACCAAGAGAGCCAACCGATTAACATGTCGGAACTTGATGCCTTGATTGACAGTTTTATCGAAAGCGGAGGAGAACACAAAATCACAGCTCACGACGATACGCCCGACCTTAACATCAATGATTTCTCGGGAAATCAGCCCGTTGACAACGAGATAGCATCCGAAGAATTGGCAGAAATTTACAGAAAACAGGGACTTAACGAGCAAGCTATTGCGATATATCGTAAATTAATTTTGCTTAATCCGAAAAAAAGTGTTTATTTTGCCGAAATTATTGAAAATATTGAGAAGAATATAAACAATTAAAAATATTAACCATGTACAGTTTATTTATCATTCTTATTATCATAGCAAGTTTGCTGATCGTTTTTGCAGTATTGGCACAGAGCCCCAAAAGCGGTATGGCGGCTAACTTTGGTGCATCAAATCAGGTTATGGGTGTTCGTCAGACAGCCGATTTCCTTGAAAAATTCACTTGGACCATGGCTATCTCTATCGTAGTATTGAGCCTGTTGGCAACAATCGCTATGTCTTCACACAGCGCAAGCAAAGCAACCACCGGTTCAGATGCCATCATCGAGGAGATCATGCAGACCGAAACTCAGATCCCCAACCAGATTACTTTGCCCGCAGCAGAGGAGAGTGCTCCCGAGGCTGCCACCGAGCAGGAGTAAGCAAATGCTATGCAAAACAAAAGTGCCACCCGAAAAACGGATGGCACTTTTTTTTATCTCAATCGTTTTTGGTTTGCGCTACTCACACGGCCTGCCAACGGCAATACAACCTCGTAAAGCATCCACCAAACAAGCGACTACTTGGTCAGATTATCCAACTCTTTTTCCAGATCCTCGGCTGCCTCTTTAAGCTCTCGTTCAATCTTGCGAACAGTTCGTTTAGCCTCTTTCTCTTTTTTTCTGGCCGCCTTCTTCACATCTCGTTCCAGATCCTCGGCCGACTCCTCCAAGTCCTCAATTACACGCGAAATTTCGACCTCTTCCGAAACCTTACCGCTATTGCTGTCGGCACATGAGCCCAACACCAATACCGAGCAAATCATCATCAAAACAATCTTTTTCATATACTCTTCCTCCTTATTTAAGTGGTTGTTTTATGCCAACAATATGGTAAATGCCGCCAAAAAAGCCGCAGTCAGATAGTTCATAGTCACTCTTACCAATGTCGAACGCGACAGATACACCGAAGCCGATGCCACCAACCCCGAACACAACAGAATCACACAAAACGGCACCACCATCTTCTCATAGCCCGCATATATCATAATCCACACTGCACCCGTCATGGCGCCCATTCCCACTGCATGGTAATCGGCACGCTTAAAACAATCGAGAACTCCGGCCAGTATCACACACATCATCAAAGCCACCATAATGCGACGGAACAAGAAGAACACCTCCACACCCTTAAAATTCCACGCACTCGCCCCGAATCCTATCGCCAGCATAAGAAACAACAGCACTCTCTCATGCTTAACACTATATCCGCTAATCCAGTCGAATCTGCCCGATCGGGCAACTTTTACCAATAGCATATACACGCACGGAATCAACACGTTGTTTACCAGCACAATCATCAACACATGCAGATTCAGCCTCAACGACATATGTATCGTAAGCATACGGCCAAACAACATCAACAACACCAAATAGACCGCCACAGTCATCGGATGGAACATTGCCAACATCACTCGTGCCAACTTTTCGGCCAACGGCATTTGTCGCCATTCATTCCACCAGCGACTCAACCATGTTAAAGACTCTGTCTGTATGGCAGTTATTTGTGCTTGTGTCTGTATCTGCTCCTGGTTCTCCATTTTCAATTTGTGTTTCTATCCTCAAATCTGTTTTCTCAGTCGTGCAACGGGAATATTGAGTATCTCCCTGTATTTGGCAACTGTTCGTCGGGCGATATGATACCCCAT
>JAGBHS010000048.1 GCA_017935385.1 Tidjanibacter sp. | reverse complement strand
TGATTCCCGTACGGCCCAGCAGAACCGATTGACTGCCCATTGCGGCATCCATCATCTGCTGGTCGAACTGCACCTTGATGGTGGGGTGTTGTTTGTCGGCACCCGTTATGTTCTCGGCCATCAGAGCCACCTCGTTCATCTTCACCCTGAGAGTGTCGCAAGCATTTGCCGAGAGTGCGCCAGCGGTCAGAGCTACTTTCAGATCGGGCAGCGAGGTCGTGTCGGCCAGCACTCCTGCTACGGCTATGTCGCCTCCCAAACGGCTCAGAGCGGCATTGAGTGTGTCGCAATCGAAGCTCAATGAGCCTATGTTGAATTTGCTCTTTATGTTGTTATGTTTCGTCAGGTCGGGGAACTCGTTTATTTCTGCCGTAAGGTTTGCAGCCGAGGTGAGCAGTGTTGCCTGACCTGCATTCATGTTGAGAGAGTCGGCCGTAAACGCAACGGATGCGAAGGAGTTGTCGGTGCGAGCCGGCAATTCGAGTTTTATGTCGCCTCCTGCAAGAGAGAGGTTTATCGTGTCGTAACGAGCCGATATATTGTCGGTTGTAAGGGTGGCATTGGCGTAGATGTTCGAGAAACGCTCTTTCTCTATATCCGACATGCGGAAACGGGTTTGAGCCTTACCGTTCAACTTACCGTCCACTGCCAAATCAAGCGTGTCGGGAATAAACGGTGCCACCTCTGCAAAGTCAAGTGATACTCCGGCATTCAGATTGCACAACATATCTCCCAACGGATTCGCCACCGTACCATTGGCTGAAAGGTTTGAACGGGGTGTTGCCACATCGAGTCTTTCTATTCGTATCGAGCCGGGTTGTTTGTTGGTCGGGTCTATGGCGGCCGAGATTTCGGCCTCAATCTTATTCAACGGGAACGGAAGCAATTTTTCGTAAGCGGCTTTGCCCTCGCTGAATGATGCATCGAGGGTTATGAACGGCATTTCGGTGTCGTTTATCACTCCTTTGGCATTTCCCGAGAAGGTCAGGATTCCATCGGCCTCAACTCCGTCAAGATAACTTGCATACTGTGCCGGCACGAGTGACAACAACTCTTTCAACTCCCAATCTTTGCCCGAGATGGTGAGGTCGGTGAGTATGTTTTCCTCCTCCAGAGTTACCTCTCCGTTCAGCATGAGTGCAAGTTCCGCCACAGAGAGAGAGGCATTTTCAAATGTGAATTTGTTCTTGTCTAACTCGCCCTTGACGGGGATCACCGCCTTGGCCGAGAGATTCGTCACATACTCTTCTTCGGCCAACGAGAAACACAAGTTATTTATCGCCAGATTGGCCAACGCATCAAGTGCGGGATTATTCATGTTGCCTTTCAGGTCGAACGATGCGCCCGAGAGTGATACGTCCATCTTCTGTGCGTCGCTGATGAATGAGATGGGGCCACTTGTCAGTTCCAATTTCTCGGCCTTGATGGTTTTCTTGTCGGCCGAACCTTTCAGCTCCATGTTCAGATTATCCACCGTGGCGGCTATGCCTGCTTGTGCATCTGTGAATCGAATGTTGGCCTCGGTCAGCGCCACTTTCTCCAAATCAATCAGATTGAACGGCAGTTCCTCCATCGGTTCGCTTTCGGTGGGTTCTCCGGTCATGAATATGTCAAGGTTGGAGAGTCCTGTTGAGTCGGTATGGATGTTGATGGCGGCCTTTTCGAGCAGAATGCGGTCACTGACAACGCTGTTGGTTTTCAGAAAACGTTTTAGATCTATGCCGGCATAAGCGCGACCAGCATAGAGAATGGTGTCCGCAGCTTCATATTCGGGGTTTACAACAACCACATCCTCCAACAATACCGATACGTGCGGGAATGTTTTCAGCAATACCAAATCTACACGTCCTATCTCTGTCTGACAGGGCAGGAACTGTTGTGAATATTTGTTGGCAAGATCGGTCATGCGTCCCGATGACGAGATCATGCCCAATACCACCGATACGGCCACCACTGCGAATACCACCACTCCTGCAAGTGACCATGCTGTTATCTTAATCGCCTTTTTCATGTTTTTTTATTCAGTTTGGTATTTGTTGATAATGGGTGTGGAGCAAGGTTCGGAGAGTTATTGTACCTTTGTGAAGGTAAAGGTCTTGTAGTCGTCCTTGAACTTCAGTGTGGTTGAAGTGAGGGTTTGCATCGTGTATATCTTTGTGATCTGTGCACTGCTGATACCCATTTTATGGTTGATGGTGAGGAGAGAGCCCGAAAGAGACCATGTGAAGTCCTGAGCATCCTCCTCGGTCACCTCCGATGAGTCCCATGTGTAGCCGTTTCCGTCACTTGTGAAATAGTAATACTCAGTGCCCGACTGCCATTTGCCGGTCATCAGTGCCTTGTCAAACGACTCGTCGTCGGAGTTTGAACAAGAAGTCGCAACAAGAGCCACTACCATAGCGGCACAGATGCCTATCAAGCGAAATAATTTTGTTTTCATATGTTTTTGTTTATGGTTTGAATTAATTTTCTTTGTTGGGTGAAGACTACTTGTTGAGCAGTCTTTTGATTGTAGAGCATATTCCGGCCACGTCATAACCGCATTCGGCTTTCTGTTCGGCCACCGTGGCATGCTCCACAAACATATCGTTTATACCAAGTCTTGTCACTCGGCACTGCACACCGCCCTCGGTCATGTACTCTGCCACTGCACTGCCTACACCTCCGTCAATCACACCGTCTTCCACCGTGACAATCTCTTCGTAATGTTCGGCAACATGTGCCAAGATGGCTGTGTCTATCGGTTTTGCCCAACGCATGTCATAGACCGCAACCGAAATGCCCTCTTCGGCCAGTTGTTCGGCAGCCTTCACAGCGTTGTTGCCCGTTGCTCCAATCGAAAGTATCACCACGTCGTTACCCTCTTTCAGCTGTCGTCCCTTGCCTATGGGAATTATTTCGGCCTCGTTGTCTATCTCGCCCTCCTCAAATCCACGCGGGTAGCGGATGACCATGGGGCGTTCGGCCTTCAATGCGGTGTGCATCATGTTGCGTAGTTCGTTGCCGTTCATCGGTGCAGCGATGGTGAGGTTGGGGACACAACGGAAATAGGCAAGATCGAACTCTCCGTTATGGGTGGCTCCGTCCTCGCCTACAAGTCCTGCACGGTCAAGACACATCACCACAGGCAGATTCTGCAAAGCAACATCATGAATAACATTGTCATAGGCACGCTGCATGAACGACGAGTAGATGTTGCAGAACGGTATCATGCCGCGTGTGGCCAGACCTGCCGAAAAGGTGATGGCATGACCTTCGGCAATACCCACATCGAAACAACGCTGGGGCATCTCCTTCTGCAATATGTTCATTGAAGAGCCGGTCAGCATGGCGGGGGTCACGCCCACCACGCGTTCGTCCTTGCGAGCCAATTCAAGCAGGGTCTCACCAAAGACATATTGGAATTTCTTGGTGGCGCTGTTGTGCGATTTCTCACGTTCTCCCGTATCGGCATCGAACTTGCCCGGTGAGTGCCAAATCTCCGGATTACCTTTTTCGGCGGGAGCAAAACCCTTGCCCTTTATCGTCATGATGTGCAGAAGTTTCGGGCCGGGAAGTTTCTTCAAATCACTCAACACCTTCACCAACTGTTTCACGTCGTGTCCGTCTACGGGACCGAAATAGCGCATATGAAAACTCTCAAACAGATTGCTCTGATGCAACAATCCGTTTTTGAGGACATGATTTATTTTCTGCAATACCTTGCGCAGTCGGGGGCTGTTTTTAAGACGTTTCCAAGCATTTCCCTTTATCTTGTTGTAGCCGTAAGATGTCGTGATGCTGAGCAGAGCCTCTTTCAGTGCGCCTACATTGGGGCTGATGGACATTTTGTTGTCGTTGAGAATCACAAGCAGGTCGGCATCTGTTGCACCCGCATTGTTCAGTCCCTCAAATGCCAAGCCGCCCGACATGGCGCCGTCACCTATTACAGCAATGGTTTTGTTACCGCTGTTCTGCATTTTTTCGGCCATGGCAATTCCCAGAGCAGCCGAAATGGAGGTAGATGAATGGCCGGCTCCGAATGAATCATACTCACTCTCGGTGCGACGCGGAAAACCACTCAGGCCGTCTTTCTTGCGGTTGGTGTGGAACTGGTCGCGACGTCCCGTGATTATTTTATGGGCGTAGGCCTGATGACCCACATCCCACACTATACTGTCCTCAGGAGTGTTGTAAACATAGTGCAGAGCCACCGTAAACTCTATGCTTCCCAGATTTGATGCCAGATGGCCCGGGTTGCACGAAAGACTGCGAACGATGAACTCTCTCAAATCATCGCAATAGGATTGCAACTCATCAAGAGAGAGTTTTTTCAGCTCCTCGGGTGAGTTTACACGTTCAAGATATCTATATCTAATGTTGTCCACGTAAGTTCTTTAAAAGAAGTTTAGTTACAAAGATAATAAGAACTCGCGAGAAAAAGGCAGGAAATTGGGAAATAATGCAATTCGTTGGTAGATTGTTTAATACGCAACGGGCTTCCGTGGTTGTAATGCGGTCCTGAAAGACCGTATATAGATGAGTTAAGATGTAGATTTGC
>JAGBHS010000047.1 GCA_017935385.1 Tidjanibacter sp. | reverse complement strand
CCCGAAGCCGCCGTAGTGATGTGTCAGGCGATCAAAGAGTACTACGAAAAGACCGGACGCAAAGTGGGTTTCAAGGCCGCAGGCGGTATCAGAACAGCCGAAGATGCAGCATTGTATTACACCATCGTGAAGAATATGTTGGGCGAGGAGTGGCTCGAACCGGGGCTGTTCCGACTCGGAGCAAGCGCCCTGACCGACAACCTTATAAACGCCATCTACGGAGCATAATACGGACGGCACAGAGCAGAAAGAGGCTCAACTGAAAACAAGAACAGAAAAAAGCCCACAGATTCTCCGCTAAGAAAAAAAGAGAGAAAAAATGTTTTTATCAGTCGCAATAGGTGTCATGGCAATGTTTTTGAGTCTTGTGACTCCACCCGCTCTCGCAAACAACAACGAGAGCAAATCGACATGTGCCATAGAGGAGAACGAGTCGAAAGAGAAGAATAAAACCATAGAGGTGGGAAGCAAAGAGTTTGACCGTCTGGTCAGAAAGGCCGTAAAACGCCAAATGAAAAACTATCCCGAATCGACCTTGCAGGATATGTACAAATCTTTCTTCCAGGATCGATTCGGAGCAGGACATATCATAGCCGACCGTCAGGGTGCGGTGGCATACATGAACCGCGAGATAGAACAAAGCGACAAGTTTGATGGCGAACTTGCCGAACCGACCGGCTGGCAGGGCAACTTCGTGAGAGTGAACCTGTCGTTGGTGAAAGAACGTAAGTTGGCAGGCGAGGTGCTGATAGCCGCCCTGATTAGAGGAGCAGAGGTGGAGATGCCAACCGTAGAGGAGTGGACCAAGGAGTGGAGTGCGATAGAGAGTATAATAGTGGAGATGTATCCCGACCTGCCCCAACTCGACGAACATCGCAAACTGATAGACGAAACCCTGCGTGCAGGCAACTACGTGATGCATCACAGCGAACGTTACAACAAAGCCTATGATCGTCACTACCGTATCATTCTGACCGAGATATGGGAAAACGAACTCCTCCCACTGCTTAAATAAAAATACTATTACCCGAAATAGATTTCCACTCCTCCGACAAATGGGGTTGCATGGTTATGCAAACCGATATCAAGCCATTATGTCCAAAAACGACGAAGAAAATCGTGTCGCGATATTGCCAATAATTTGCAAAACAATTATCTTTGTAAAGATATTCGAGTAATATCGGAAAACTGTATTAACACAAAATTATTTTTTACATATAATAATTATTGAACGTATTATGATTTATTCACATGAAGTACAGCAGATGTGCTGTGTAAAAAAAGGAGCCAACCATCCTTCGGCTCCGATTCCCGAAGAGGGTAAGTGGGTACGTGCAAAAGAGATTACCGACATCTCGGGTCTGACTCACGGTATCGGTTGGTGCGCTCCCCAGCAGGGTGCTTGCAAACTGACTCTGAACGTTAAAGACGGTATCATTCAGGAGGCATTGGTTGAGACTATCGGTTGCTCAGGTATGACTCACTCGGCAGCTATGGCATCGGAGATTCTCCCGGGCAAAACCTTGCTCGAAGCATTGAACACCGACCTGGTTTGCGACGCTATCAACACCGCAATGAGAGAGTTGTTCCTCCAGATCGTTTACGGTCGTACTCAGAGTGCCTTCTCAGAGGGTGGTCTTGTAGTAGGAGCATCAATGGAGGACTTGGGTAAAGGTCTTCGTTCACAGGTAGGTACCATGTTCGGTACTCTGGCAAAGGGCTCACGCTACCTGGAAATGGCAGAGGGCTACTGCACCAGAATGGCACTCGACAAAAACGATGAGATTATCGGTTACGAGTTCATCCACCTGGGCAAATTCATGGATATGGTTAAGAAAGGCATCGACCCGAAAGAGGCACTCGAAAAAGCCAAAGGTTCTTACGGTCGTTTCGCTGACGGTGTCAAATATATCGACCCGCGTCAGGAGTAATCCTCTCACCAAATGTTAAACCGAAAAAAGACGAGAAAATTATGGCAAGTTTATTTGAAAGTTACGAGCGCAGAATAGATAAAATTAATTCTGTACTTGCACAATATGGTATTAACGGAGTGGAGGATGCCAAGGCGATTTGCGACGGTGCAGGTCTGGATCCTTACAAGATGTGCGAGGAGACTCAGCCCATCTGCTTCGAGAATGCCAAGTGGGCCTATGTAGTGGGTGCCGCTATCGCAATCAAGAAGGGTTGTAAAACTGCTGCCGAGGCCGCTGAGGCAATCGGTGAGGGTTTGCAGGCATTCTGCATCCCGGGCAGTGTGGCTGATGACCGTTTGGTAGGTATTGGTCACGGTAATTTGGCAGCACGTCTGCTCAGAGAAGAGACCGAGTGTTTTGCATTCTTGGCAGGTCATGAGTCTTTCGCAGCAGCAGAAGGCGCTATCAAAATCGCAGAGATGGCAAACAAGGTTCGTAAGAATCCGTTGCGCGTCATCTTGAACGGTCTGGGTAAAGACGCTGCGAAGATCATCTCGCGCATCAACGGCTTTACCTATGTTCGCACCGAGTTCGACTACATGTCGGGTAAAGTGAACGTGGTAGAGAGCACCCCCTATTCGGAGGGTCTTCGTTCGAAAGTAAAATGCTACGGCGCTGACGATGTTCGCGAAGGTGTGGCTATCATGTGGTTAGAGAATGTAGACGTATCGATCACCGGTAACTCTACCAACCCCACCCGTTTCCAGCACCCCGTTGCAGGTACCTATAAGAAAGAACGCGTATTGGCAGGCAAACCCTACTTCTCAGTAGCATCAGGTGGTGGTACCGGTCGTACCTTGCACCCCGATAACATGGCAGCAGGTCCCGCAAGCTACGGTATGACCGATACTTTGGGCCGCATGCACAGCGATGCTCAGTTCGCAGGTTCTTCTTCGGTTCCCGCACACGTTGAGATGATGGGCTTCCTCGGTATGGGAAACAACCCGATGGTAGGTGCAACTGTTGCAGTTGCAGATGCTATCGAGCAGGCGATGAAATAGTTTTTAATCATCACAAATAAAAAGAATTAAATTATGAGAACGACCAAATTATCAATCTTTGCAATGATTGGAGCCGCATTCCTTATGGTAGGCTGCTCAACGATGAGTAACACCGGTAAGGGCGCACTCCTGGGAACAGGTGCCGGAACCGCTTTGGGAGCAGGTCTTGGCGCATTGATTGGTGGTGACAAAGGTGCTCTCGTAGGCGCTGCGGCAGGTGCAGCAGTAGGTGCGGGTGCAGGTGCAGCCATCGGTAAGAAAATGGACAAAAAAGCTGAGGAGTTGGCAAAACAGCTCAGCGAAACAGCTACCATCGAGACAGTAACCGATGCCAACAACCTTCAAGCCATAAAGGTTACTTTCGAAGGCGGTATCTTGTTCGATACCAACAAATCAGACCTCAGCGCAACCTCAAAAACAGCGTTGAAGAAGTTTGTTGAGTCTATGTCGGACATGTCGGACACCGACATCACCATCTACGGTCACACCGACAACACAGGCTCGTTGGCTGTGAACGAACGACTCTCATTGGAGAGAGCCAACTCGGTGGCTTCGTACCTCAGGGCTCTTGGTGTTAACTCGGCACGCATCATCGATGTGCAGGGTAAAGCATACAACGAACCCGTAGCCAGCAATGACACCGCAGAAGGTCGTGCTCAGAACCGCAGAGTGGAACTCTTCGTTACTGCCAATCAGAATATGATTCAGGCAGCCAACGCAGGCTCTCTGCAATAAAAAACGGTCGACAATAGAGTCGAACCTCCAAAGACCTGCTCCTAACGGGGCAGGTCTTTTTTGGTTACTATCATTAAACTATTTATGGGTTTTTTCTATTGGGATTATAGAAAAGCTGCGTCGCTAACGGGAAGAAGCAATATCCTTCATCGTATACAGATTTGTCAACCGGTTATTATGACCTCTCAAATATATACCTATCAGCGACGAGAACCCAAGCGAGGTGTTATCTCTATCGTAAGTCCATAATTGCGTCCCGGCATGGGATGTGACAACACCGACTCATACTCCTCATCAAACAGATTCCTCACATCAAAACGCAACGAAATCGCTGCAAAAGAGGTGTTGAATTGACGCGAAAGCGAGAGATCATTCATATAATAGGGCGAGATGGTACCCGAAACGGAGTAGTCGTTGGTGGAGGTGGTGAAACGTTCGCTATAATAGTTCCACTTATAAGTCAATCGCCACGAACGGTATTGCAGATTGGCCGATACGGCCGCCGAATAAACAGGCACATAAGGCAACTGGCGCCCAACAGAGTTGTCGGCAGCACTCACCGGCTCACCTTTATTTATAGAGTGAGTTTCGGTAAACAGAGCATCCAGACTGAGATCCCAATCACGAGCCAGATATATCTCCGCCGAGCCCTTCACTTCAAGTCCATAACTACGTACTTTATTGATATTTAGAGGAGTATAAAAGCCCTTGAAAGTGGGACGCCACAAGATCCAGTCATCAATATAGGAATCGAACCATGTGAGTTCGCCTTTCAGCGAACCGAATCCCGCCTTATGAATGGCTCGCAAGCCCAAATCGTAGGTATATCCTCGTTCGGGTCGCAGTTCGGGATTTCCGCCGGGCAGATAGTACATATCATTCAATGTGGGATAACGATAGTTCCTCGTTGCCGACCCCTTGAACGTAATAATATCCGTACCCCAGGGTGCATACTCGGCAAACAAGGCAGGTACCAACGGCGAATACTTATCTCCATACAAATCCTCCTTCAACGTTACGGCCAACCCTAACTGATCGTACGGCTTCCATCTGATTGACGCTTTGGTTGAGAGCTCGGGACGCCCCTTGCGATATCCCGTAACTCCGCCCGTAAGCGACTTGTCATGCGAATCGACAAGATATTGATTGAAATCCACATCCATGCTGAACATCAATCGGTTGCTCCAACCATACTCGGCAGCCATCTTAGCAAAGAAGGTATTGACGTAACTCTGTGAGTGAATGGCCTCAACCATATTACCCTCACCACCCGCATCAACCGAATAGACATACGTCATATCGGTATAATTGTATCCAGCCGAAGCATTAAGCCCCAAACGGCCGAAGAGTTTGTTCCACGATGCCACGGTACGCAACGTAAGTTCGTTCTGGCGGGATCGTGTGGCGTTTTCGTCACGATAACTGACATTGAGTGTGGGTACGCCGCGACGAGAATCGGTCAGCCATGCACGCACACCAAACTCACCCAACCTCTCGCTATTATAACGGAACTCCTGCATCAAATGCAGATCCTTGAAATCTCCGTCACGATTCCTCTCCAACGGGTATTCATATCCTATCACACTGCCATCACCATCAAGTACGGGAACCTTGAACTTATTATAGTTTCTGTACTCAAAATCGTTCTGCGAAGAGGAGTAGAGAACACGCGTGGTACTCTGCCAGCGTTCCGCGCCATAAGATAGCGTGAGAAACTGGTCGTAAGTGGAGAACGAGCCCACTCCCTGCACATATTTCATTCCCCAACCATCAACGGGAGCCGCCGAAGTGACCAATGCCACTGCTCCACCCAATCCGCCACTCGAAACATTGGTGGAACTTGCACCATGATAAAGGTCCACATTATCAATAAAATAAGATGGAATAAGCGAGAAATCCACCATTCCCAACATGGGCGAATTGAGTTTCATGCCGTTCCACGTCACCTGAGTGTGTGACGGAGCCGTACCGCGAAACGAGGCGGTAGAAAGCGACGAACGACCGAAAGATTTGATATATATCACCGAGTTGTTGGTAAGCACATCGGCCATCGAGAGGGTGACGTTCTCTTTGAGCAGGCGCGTGTCGATGTGGGTCTTCTGCACACCTATGTCCTGCAACCTGACCGAAGTGGTCACCACCACCGAATCTATCTTAACGGGATCCAACAGGTTCTGTGCCGACACCGCCAAAGGCAACATCGACAACATCAACAACCATATCCTAACTCCCGAAAATCGCATAAACTACTTCACAAAATGCATATCCACAAAAGACATCACCTCGGTGGAGTTCTCTCCCAGAGGACCACTCTTGGCATTGGTGCCCGTCTGCACCTTCACAAAATCGATATATTTCAACTCGGCTGCTGCCCCATTAGCCTTAACGGCTCGGTCAATATCAAACTTATTGCTGCCGTCGGTCATGTAATCAACGCTACTCTTATTGTCCGCATAACCCCACTCATAAGGGCGATTGGACCACAAGCCTCCTTCCAACTGCACATTATTAGACTCCAACAGCACTCCCGACAATGTATAAGAGTCCTCCGCAATCCATGCCGGATAGTAATAATCTTGTGTATGTTCTGCCGCAATATAATCTATCTCGCCTTCCGTACCGTCCACATCTCGCCACTCAACCGGCTGACCCGTCGAAGAGGGACGATAATAGGTAACCGAATAATTTGCACGACGTTTGTCGGTTCCGTATCCACTTCCTGCTAGTTCATACCAGGTATCATCAGGGAATCCGTTACCGTTAGAATCCTGCATCACCCACACGATTCCGGGCTCCGAGGAGTTGTCTATCGCATTGCTGCGGATACGCAGGTCATAACCACTCTTATTGGGAATGCTATGGTCGAAACCCACCACAATATATCCGCCCCAGCCACCAAGCGAAACATAGTACTGTTGAGCCAAACGCCCCTCGGCATAAGAACATGCCGCCGCCATTGTGGTCACATCAAATCCCTCGTTAATAAACTGACCGGGAGCAGGCATGTATTCAAAAACCTTCTCGGCAGTCATTGAACTGTCTGACTTTGCAGCACGATAACCCGCACCATAATCGCCGTCATCATCACTCTCCTCATCAACAGTGCATGCCGAAAAACCTGTCAGCACCATAGCGGCAGCCACCAAATATCCAAAAAATCTCTTCATATATCGTATCTAATACTTAAAACAAAACTCTCCGGGCGAAACCCCAACCGTAAAACTATCCTGCAACTCACCCTCGGCCGAATAACGATAAATCTTACCCGGCTGTTGGTAATCCACAGCATCGGCAACATAAATCTCACCTGTGACAGGATCTATCCCCAGACCGTAATACTTGGTCTGTCGGTCCTCCACAAACGGCTCGTCAGGCAACTCGCTGTCCGTCACATCCATACGCCATACGGCACCATTGATGAAATAGAGCATATCGCCCGCGCCGTTCAACTCCAAGGCAGAAGGTACATCGTCCGTCCCAAAACTGAAACAGTGTTCCACAGTACGGGTGGCGGCATCAATGCGATACAATGCGGGCGATTCATATCCATACGGACTTCCCTCATAGCCGCCATCGGTGATGGTCCACAACTTTCCGTTGGCATCCAACACCAACTCTATGGGTTGCAAACCAACCTCAATCTCGTCAACCATCTCATCCCTCTCGGTATCCACCACCAGAATCTTGTTGTCATAGGACCAGCAGTTCACAAACAACCACTTGTCATACTGCACCATCTGTTCGGTGGAGGGATGATCGCCCATGTCGATATGGCCCGTTATCTGGCGGGTCTGCGGATTGATGATGGTAATTCGTGCATCGTTGAGGTCGGTGACATAGGCCTTTGTATCGTTCACAAAATGGATATAACGTGGTGATGTCAAGCCCGTTATCATGCCCGTAACCTTGAACGTATCTATATCTATCTCGAAAATCACTCCCGAGTTATTGACCACTATATATCCCTTATCATCATATATCACCACCGACTGGGCCACATCGCCCAATTTGGCGGCATTGGTGCGCACAAAAACCTCGTTTTCCACATCGCCCGACTCGATATCATAATAGGACAACGTGGCATTACCGTACATGAAGTTTCCCTCGTTGGTGATGAAAAGACCGTTGCCGGGCATAGAGAACTCCTCCTCGTAGCGGGGACCGTAATCCATACAGCCCCACACGAGAATTGCCGCAAATACGGCCCCCATAATACCCGACACCCTTCTCATATCTGCGTTACAATGTATATCTCAGATTATCAAGACAGAAATATGTAGGTACATTTATGCCCCAATCTCCCACATCATTAGAGTCGGGAGTGAAGGTCAGTTTGTCTACCTTGCCAAGCGACGAGAAATCCACTCTTTTCCAATCACTCACGTCGGTCAGATTCACCGTCAGAGTTCCCGTCTTGGTGGTGCCGAGGTATCCCTCAACTATAATATTGTAATAGAAATCAGGCAGAATGGCATTGCTGCAGTAGTCATACGAGATAACTGTATTGGTCATATCGGCCGACTTGACATTTACTGCCATGTCAAACGTAACGTTCGGAACATCAGTACCATAATAATTCATATAATAGCCCACCGCAAACTTATTTGCCGACGAGGCCTGCACGCTGAACTGATTGGTATACTCGGTAGAGGAAAGGTTACGATTAGACGAAACGGCCCATCCGCCCCACGTATCATATCCATAAGAGAGAGCATAGTAGGTGCAGAAATTGGTCCCCAGCTGGCTGTAAATCGTTCCAGAGAACTCTTTGGTGCCCGAACCGTTATCGGTGGCGCGTTCCATACCCCAAAGAATATTGGTGTATGTATTGGGGTTACCGCCCGTACTTGCCACAAGGGTCGCACTCTCAAAATCAACAACTTTTACATCTTCTTCATCTTCACTGCATGCTGTCAGCAACATCCCGACCGACAACGCACAAATCAAAAATTTCTTCATTTTTTTAATTTTTTAAACCAATTGCTTTTGTGGGGCAAAACAACAATATTGTTACTTACCGCAACTTCCAAGCACCACAAGACCTTTCTGCTTAAAAAGGCTTTTGCGGGGCGAAGGCGAAATAGAATAAAACACCATTTATCACCAAAACAAAAGCATTGCTCTGTTGAACAAAAAATCTATCTTGCAGAGATTTACCTCATTGAAGAGATGAAAAGTGAGAAAGTCGGCGAGATGGTTGTCGGAAAAATATTTAAGCGGCCGCTATCCTGAAAACCTTCCGTATTCATACCTCCATTCTCCGCAGAAGTAAAAATCTACTAATTTACAGCGGCAGGTCTTCTGACTCGTTTCAACGACAGTGCCTTCCCAACCTACTAAGGGTCAGTGGCAAAGATGACCGTCGTTTGTTGCCCTCATGCACAAGGGCGAAACATACAGCAGCGGGAACTGTTGCCGATTCTCACGGCATTCCCTTTTAATTCCGATGCGCGAAAACGCACTTTACGAAACCGTTGCACCACAAAGATATGTTTTTTTTCTTTTGGTTGTCCTTTTTTTCTGATTTTTCTGTCACAATATCACTCTCGGCACACCGCAACAGCTTTTCTCTTCTTAAATAAAAAATACTTATATTTGTATATTGACACAAATATCTGAATCAGCATGAAAACCATTAAACTTACACTTCTCTGCATAGCAACAATCGTTTGTTCGCTATCACTCGCAGCTCAAAACCCCATTGAGAATGCGCCCCTCTATGGTAAGACTCTCAATATCATAGGCGATAGTTATGTGCGCAACCACCTGAAACCCTACACCGAGACTTGGCACTACAAGATTGCGCAGAAATATAACATGACCTATAACAACTACGGTATCAACGGCAACTGCATCGCCTATGACCGTACCCATCACGGCTTCGGCATACCTATGTATGAACGCTACACACAGATGGCCGACGGTGCCGACTATGTAATCGTTATGGGTGGTCACAACGATGCCGGACTGCTCAATGAAATGGGTGGTATTGAGGTTTTCAAAGAGAAACTTGCGGTGCTCTGCGAGGGACTCATCAACAAATATCCGGGAGCCAAGATTGCCTTCATTTCGAGTTGGAATGTTCCCAGAGAGGGTTTCCCCGAGATGTTGGCGGCACTGAAAGAGGTTTGCGGAGAGTTCTCCATTCCCGTCTATGACGCTGCAACCCAGAGTGGTATCCATGTGCGCAACGAGAATTTCCGCAAAAAATATTTCCAAAGTCCCAACGATACGGCACATCTCAACGAGGAGGGTCACAACCTCTTCATGAATCGTATCGAGACCTTCCTGCTCGGTCTTTAATTCCCTTGCGGATAAAACACAAAAAGGAGTGCAGAAATGCACTCCTTTTTTTATTCCTATATGTGTAGGTTACATCCCTCCGAACTCCATCAGATAGGACTTGATGAACTCATCCAAACCGCCATCCAACACTGCCTCTACATTGCTGGTCTGACAACCCGTACGATGGTCCTTTATGCGGCGGTCGTCCAATACATACGATCTTATCTGCGAACCCCACTCAATCTTCTTCTTGCTCTTCTCCAACTCGTTCTGCAACGCGCGACGTTTCTCCAACTCGCGATTATAGAGTTTCGATTTGAGGATACGCATGGCATTCTCGCGGTTCATCAACTGTGAACGGGTCTCGGTGTTCTCAATCAGGAACTCCACCATCTCGCCCGTATCGGGATCCTTCTTGTGGTAGCGCAGACGCACTCCCGTCTCCACCTTATTGACGTTCTGACCGCCCGCACCACTACTGCGATACGTATCCCACTCGATATCGGCAGGATTGACCTCAATCTGTATCGTGTCATCAATGGCCGGCGTCACAAAGACCGAAGCAAAGGTGGTCTGACGCTTGTTGTTGGCATTGAAAGGCGATGGGCGCACCAGACGATGAACACCGCTCTCACTCTTCAAATAGCCGAAGGCAAAATCGCCGTCAAACTCCAAAGTTACCGATTTCACACCCACTTCATCGCCATCCTGCAAGTCGGCAACACGAACCTTGTATCCATTGTTCTCGCCCCAACGCATATACATACGCATCAACATCGAGGCCCAATCCAGACTCTCCGTACCTCCTGCACCCGAGTTGATATCAAGAATGGCGCCCATCCTATCCTCCTCGTTACGCAACATATTTCGCATCTCCAACGCCTCCACGGCATCAAGAGTACGGGCATACAATTCGTCAAGTTCCTCCTCCGAGGCTCCTCCCTCGCGTACGAACTCGGGCATATACTCCAAGTCGTCACACAAAGCCGCCACCTTATCAAAATCGGTAATCCAGCTCTTTATCGAGGCCACAAGTTTCAGTTGCTTCTCGGCCTGCTCGGGAGCATCCCAAAAATCGGGAGCAAGCGTCTTCTTCTCCTCCTGTGCAAACTCCTCGCGCTTCTGCTCAATGGCAAGATAGCGATACAGATCCTCCTTGCGCTTTATGAGTTCCTTTATCTGTTCTGTTGTAATCATTCAAAAATCTCCTCCTATACGGCACTCCTAACCTGCCGCCATACATTTTATTCCCATCGCCTCCACACGTGCCGCAATGGCTCGCAACTCCTCGACAGGTACCTTTTCGAGT
The DNA here is from genome assembly GCA_017935385.1 of Tidjanibacter sp. Taxonomy (GTDB): domain Bacteria; phylum Bacteroidota; class Bacteroidia; order Bacteroidales; family Rikenellaceae; genus Tidjanibacter. The sequence continues at coordinate 29,772 of JAGBHS010000047.1, read as the reverse complement.
GTTTCAAGCGGCGTATCTCTGTCCAACGAGTAAATCATCACCTCTTTGGGTGCTATCTCTTTCAACAGCTCCAACCATGCCTCTATCTCCACCTCGCACGTGTTGTCCACATGCACACCGTTTATCTCGCCACGCAGGAACATGGTCTGCACAATCAGTTCGCCTTCGAAACGCATCATGTTCTCCACCGTCGCCGCCACCGAATAACGACCCTGCGGATTGTTCATCAGACGTACCGTCTCGTCAAAAGCCGAGTCAAGTTTCAGTATGTTGTTATCCACCTTCAACAATGCCGCACGTACACTCTCACGATCAATCATCGTGGCATTGCTCAACACCGATATCCTGGCCGACGGACACAACTCATCTCTCAATGCTATCGTGTCATCAATAATAGCCGCAAAATCGGGATGCATTGTCGGCTCGCCGTTACCGGCAAAAGTAATCACATCCGGTGGAGTGCCGTCAGCCACCATCTCGGCCAACTTCACCGCCAACAATTCGCGCACATCTTCACGCTTGTTGAAACGAGCCTTCGCGCCAACCGTACTCCATCCGCACTCGCAATAGACACACTCGAACGAACACAACTTGCAATTAAGCGGCAACAGATTGACACCCAACGATAAACCCAATCGGCGACTATGGATGGGGCCGAAAATCACATCCTCAAACAATGCTGTCATTTTTATTCTGTTTTTTTATTTCTCTACGTTCCTATATTCAACCCTTTGGTCATAAGGAGAACTCTTTCCTCCGATTAGAAGGGCAGATCGTCGGGATCATCCAACGGAGCTTCCATCGGTGCAACAGGCTGGGCGGCCGGCTGCTGATAAGGCTGATATGCAGGCTGCTGCTGGGGCTGGTATTGGGGTTGTTGCGGTTGCTGTGCCGGCTGATAGCCACCCTGCTGACCGCCCTCTGAACGACGACCCAACAGTTTCAACTCGTTTGCCATAATCTCAGTAGAGTAGCGTTTTGCACCTGTCTGGTCGGTCCACTCACGGGTACGGATGCTACCCTCAATATAGAGTTGTGAACCTTTCTTTACAAAACGATCCACAACATCGGCCAGATTGCGCCACAATGTGATGCGATGCCACTCGGTATGCTCCACGAGTTCCTGTGTTTCACGGTTTCTCATTCTCTCGGTGGTTGCCAGATTGATGCGGGCAACTTTCACACCACTTTCCAATGTTCTTACTTCGGGGTCAGCTCCCACGTTGCCGACCAAAATAACTTTGTTAATCATAGTTTTTATATTTTTTATTTTATTGTTTTTTCTTTTAACTGATAAGGGGGTTTTATTCAATGTTCTCCTACAAAGTCCTCAACAAGATCTCCTACGATCTACCTGGCAATCTTCTTGACAATCTCCTTGACGATCTACCTGACAATCTCCCCACACCCCACTGAAGTCTATATGTTTAAAAATGTTTAAAAATTTCTTCGACGAGATGGGCTACTTTTTCGCCGGTCTTTTTGCCCTCGCTGACAACCGTTCCATGATCTACCACCTCGTCCGAGATAATCATGTTGGTAACCACCGATACTCCGAAAACCTCCACACCCATATGACGTGCCGCAATGACCTCGGGAGTAGTGGACATACCCACAACATCGGCTCCTATGGTGGCAAAATAACGACACTCGGCATTGGTCTCAAATGACGGTCCCGTGGTTCCAACATAGCAACCATGTTGCAACTGGATACCCTCTTGAGCCGCCACCTCATCGGCCAATGCAATGAGTCGCCTGCTATACGGCTCGCTCATGGCCGGAAAACGTGGACCCAACTGCTCCTCATTCGGACCGATAAGCGGATTGGGAATCAGATTGATGTGGTCGGTTATTATCATGATGTCGCCCGTATGGAACGAAGGATTCAGACCTCCGCTGGCATTTGACACAAAAAGCGTGGTTATTCCCAAACGCGCCATGACCCTCACCGGCAAAACCACCTGTTGGGGAGTCCAGCCCTCATAGTAGTGCAGTCGTCCCTGCATGGCCACCACTCTCTTGCCCGACAATATACCGAAGATGAATCGCCCCTTATGACCCGCTACCGTACTCTTCGGAAAATCAGGAATATCGGCATACTCCACCACTCCACACACCTCTATGTGGTCGGCAACATCGCCAAGTCCGCTACCCAACACAATACCCACTTCGGGAACAAAATCTATCTGTCCCTTTATGTAGGCAACAGCTTTGTCAATCTGCTTCAATAACATTGTATATATCTTTTATCAGTTCTCTGCCATCTCCACCAACAAAATCGAGGCGCATCGGCAACACATACAACACTCCGCGCAACTCCTCGGGCACCTTGCTGTTACCCGACAACTTTACGGCATCCTTCTCCGTCGTTACCACTATCGGCTTCTCGGCCTTATATGAAGATCTCACTTTCAGCACCCGTTTCATGTCGCCCACAGTATAGACATGATGGTCGGCAAAACTCACACTCTCCAACACCTTACACTGTTCGCCAACCCCCTTCTCAAAAGGCAACGGATTGGCTATGCCCGAGAATACCACCGCAGCACCATCTTCTTCATCCCATGCCATAACATCCTCCGCAAACAACGGACGTAACGCACCATACGACATGGTAGTAAAATACATTTGCTGATTGTCACGCAACGATATAGACTCGGCAACCGCCGCTTTCTGCTCGGCCGAGAGTTCGCCCGGAGTCTTGGTGACAATAAAAATGTCGGCCCTGCGCAACTGACGGCGTTCATCCCTCAACGTTCCCAGCGGCAGGAAATGGTCACTCGATACAGGACGGGTGAAATCCAACAAAACAATATTCACCGTAGGACGTATGCTGCGATGCTGAAAACCATCATCCATGATAACAATGTCGGTCTGCGGATGCTCCTTCATTATACGTTCCACACCCATATTTCTATCCTCACACACCACAACGGGAATGGTCGGAAACTTCATCTTTATCTGCATCGGTTCGTCGCCCGTATTGATAAAAGGCTGATCGCATGTCACCTCCAAATAGCCCTTCGTGCGACGGCCATAACCTCTCGAAAGTACCGCCGGTCGGTGTCCCAATACCAACAGCGACTCCACCAGAAACTCCACCGTAGGTGTCTTGCCCGTTCCGCCAACCGTGATGTTTCCCACACACACAACAGGCACACGATGACACATCGACCTCAACAACCCTACGTCATACATCAGGTTGCGAAGAAATACTCCTGTCGCATACAAACCTGCTGCCAATGCTTTGAATAACTTTATCATCCTTTTCGGTTTTTAGCAGATGAATCGAGAACTATCTTTACTTAATGTCTGCACGACGGCGCAATTCGAATATGAGTTCTTCGCGTTCGGCACAACCTACCAAATAACGCTTGCCGCCACACACAATCTCCACCAAATCGTCCTTACGTTTGGCATACACACGTGTGATCATCTTTCTGCCCGACGAGAAACATCTGAGATCCAGATAGAAACCGTAATATCCGAAAAATCCGAACGAACCACAGACACATATCTTTCCTCTCAGGCTGCCCTCTTCTACCAACCATATCTTATCATAAGGCAGAAACGAACTCTCCAATACACACTTTATCTCCAACAAATCCTCTTCGAAAATCAATCTGCGCGGAACAGAGAGAACAAACAACGAAATAAGTACCGCCGAAACCACACTCACCCACACGGAGATGTACATAACTCCATGGAAATAGAACAAGGCCGCAATTCCCAACACCAGCACCGTAATAATCAGCGTGGTGACAAATCGGGCCCAGAAATCCCCGCGGCCGTATTTATAACTATTATCGTTCATGGTTGCTTACTTCATCAATGCCTCGGCAATCTTCAAATCGACCGGGGTGGTTATTTTTATGTTGCTACGTTCGCCCTCACAGAAAGTCAAAGAGGCTCCATATTTCTCATACACAGAAGCATCGTCGGTGAAACGTTTGCTGTAACGGGTCTTATAGGCCTCTCTCAATGTCTGTGCATCAAATATCTGCGGAGTCTGTACCGCACGCAACAACGAACGGTCCACCGTCTGGGCACCGCCCTCGCGGGTCACCATGCGTATCGTATCCGTAACCTCCACAACGGGTATCGCCGAACCGTACTCCCGGGCAACCGCCACCGTATTCTCTATCATCTCCTGCGACAACAACGGACGTACCGCATCATGCACCGCTATCAGATCGCAACTCTTATCCACACAAGTAAGTCCTCTCTTGACCGACATGAAACGATTGGCTCCGCCTGCACAAACCTTACAGCACTGCAAACCGTACTGCTCGGCCAACTCCTGCCAACGTGCCATCTCGCCCTCGGGCAACACGATGACCATGTCACAATCGGGCAATGCCTCCCTGAATTTCTCTACCGAATGTACCAGAATCTCCTTGCCACACACTTTGAGAAACTGCTTGGGAACATCGGCACCCATACGCGTGCCACTGCCACCCGCAACGATTATAACTCCCGTTCTGCTTTCCATCTCCGTTATGCTTTTTCTTTCTTCCTCTTTCTCTCTTTTTTAGGCTTCTCTGCCTCAACCGACTCCTCTTCCGTCTGCTCAACAGCCAACACCTCGGTCTCAACCGTCAGGGTGTCTGTCTGTATGACAAAATTCTCCAAGTCCTCGGCCATAATCTTGTCCTCCTCGGCAACCTCGCCCTGCAACTCTGCCAGCACGCGGTCCTTCACCGAGTTGAACCACTCCATATTCTCCTGCTTTACCGGTTCGGTAGGCTCCGACGGCGCTTTCAACGGGTCAATAGCCGTACCTCCCTTATAAAGACGGAAATCGAGATGCGGTCCCGTAGACATACCTGTCGAACCCACATAGCCGATCAACTGACCCTGCGACACTCTCGTTCCCACCGAAATGCCCTTTGCATAGCCTTTCAAATGGAGATATGCCGATTCGAGATTGTTGGCATGACGCAGACGCAACGTATTTCCTCCGCCGCCGCTATCCCAGCCCTTGCGGGTAACCACTCCGTCGGCAATGGCCACAACGGGCGTTCCCGAAGGTGCCGCATAGTCCACTCCCAAGTGAGGACGTCTTATCTTCAACACTGGGTGCAGACGCGAACGAGAAAACTTGGAACTGATACGGGTAAATTTCAACGGCGCTTTCAAAAGTTGTTTACGCAAACTCTTTCCGTTCTCGTCCCAATAGGAGATCTTGCCGTCCTGCTCAAAAGGAATTGCATAGTAGGTCTTGCCGCCATGGAGGAACTGCGCACCCCAAATGCGACCGATACCCACTCGCAACGTATCGATATACTTCTCGTCATAAATGACCGTGAAACTGTCCTGCTCCTGCAAAGCAAAGAAATCGACACTCCAACCGTAGATATCCTCCATCTCGCACGACAGGGCATAAGGCAAATCGTGCTCCACGATACAGTTCCACAACGAACTGCTGATATCAGCCGTAACCTTTCGGCGGACTATATCCACGTCCTTCTCTCCGGCCACTACCGAGATATCGCTCTCATTAAACGACACGACAACATAGTCGGTAACGTTCTTCTCGTAAACAAAGTGCGCCAACTGACGCTGACCCAACGAATCGGTATTGAAAAAGAGAACATATTTATTTCCTGCCTTGATGCTGCGGGCATTGAATATCTCCTTATCCGCCTCGGCAACCTGATTGATGCGTGCCTGACCGAGTCCGTAACCATCCAGCATATGAGAAAGTGTATGGCCACTCTCCACATGTTTCTCCTCCATCTGGTACTGCTCATACTCAATGCCGTACATCAGTTTGGGCTCCTCAACAACCACCTCCTGCTCCTCCTGAGCCACCCTGCGGTCACCACCCGAGTTTCCTGTCGCAACCACCAATACAGCAATCACAACCAGCACTCCCGAGAGAGCCACAATCAGATTTCGCACCTTGCGTTTGTCAAATTTCATGTGGCGCAAATAGGCAATTAACTCCGCCAGTTCGCTTTTGCGTTTGTTATTGTCGTTGTTGTTATTTTCCATCATACGTGTAATCTATTTACGCCGCCCGCTGTGCAAAATCGGTACTGCCGAACACACCGCCAAGCAAATGTTGTATTGTCTGTCGTTGAAAAAAGGTTTATACTAATTAAGCGTGGGAAGGAACGAAAAATTGTGTGAGTAGTTCAACATCTGCTCAATATAGTTCTCGTTATAGGAAACCTTCACATCCACAATCTTTCCATCCTTTATAACCGGAGTGTAAACCGGATTGACAAAACCACTGTAAGGCTGGATGCCCAACTTGCCGTAACGTTCCAATACCTCGGCATGCAAATCGCGATCAATCTTGACCGCATACTTTTCAACCAACTCACGACCTGCCTCGAAATCACCCTCCGACTTGATGCGCTGTACCTCATAAAGCATCTTGCCGAACAACTCGCGCAGTTTCTCGAAATCGTTCACAACAATATAGGTCTTGCCATTCTCGACAACCTTCTCTACCACATTCTCGGCCTTACCCTGCTCATAGCACCACTCGGCAATGAGTTTACGGTTACGCATATGCGACTCCTCAACGTTCTTGCCCAACTCAATGCGTGAGAACTGGGTCATCATACCGTTCATCATGTACGAGGCGTACTCCGACTTGGCAACATCGAAACTCGGAACCAGACCCAACTCAACCATCTTCGGGTCGCCCAAATAGTACAAACCGAACAGGTCGGCTCTGGCCTCCTCCAAAACAGCCGAATACTGTTTCAACTCCTCGCCATTGATGCCCGGAGCCAACTGACCCGAACCATGACCCAAGCACTCATGAAGGTCGGTATGGAGATTGTCGCCCAACGAAGAGTATTTGGCCATGCGTTCGCGATCCTCGGCACGCAACACAAACTCCTCGTCAAAGCCGTTGCCATGCGAACTCTCCGAATAGGCATAAGTAATATTCTCAATAGTCACCGATTTAGAACCGTAGTCCCTGCGAATCCAGTTAGCATTGGGCAGGTTGATACCGATGGGAGTTGCGGGATATGCATCACCGGCCAGCATGGCCGCAGTGATAACCTTTGCCGAAACACCCTTCACCTCTTTCTTGCGGTAGGCAGGATTGATGGGTGAGTTATCCTCAAACCACTGTGCATTCTCACTGATAATCTGTGTACGTTTGGTGGCCTCGTCGTTACGGAAATTGACAATACCCTCCCAAGCAGCCTTACGACCCAGAGGATCGCCATAGGTCTCGGTGAAACCGTTCACGAAATCAACAAAGCAGTCGGTATCCTGCACCCACATGATGTTGAACTCGTCAAACTCCTTCAAATCACCCGTCTTATAGTACGAAATCAATTTCTCGATATACTCCTTCTGGGCACCCTCGGCAACACCGGCCGCCTTGTCAAGCCAATATACAATCTGCTCGATGGCTACCGAATACATACCTCCCACGCGATAGACCTTCTCCACAAGTTTACCGTTCTCCTTAACAAGTTTCGAATTCAAACCATACGAAACGGGGGTCTGATCCTTGGGATCCACCATGCTGTCATAGAACTCATTGGCCTCCTGCTGCGAAACACCCTCATAGTAGTTCATAGCAGAAGTGAGCAACAGATCCTCGCCATCGATGCTGTTGAGTTTTGTCTTATAGAGTTCGTCATTGAAGATAGCCTCGCTAACGGTAGATATCAACTCCTCAAAGGTTCCAAAATCCTGCGGAAACTTATCCTGCGGAACAGCGGCCACCCACTCATTAAACGACTCACGCGAAAACTCGGGACGGAATTTGTCATTCGAATAGTGATGATGAATACCGTTGGCAAACCAGATCTTTTTGAGATACTTCTCAAAAGCAGCCCAATCGGCTCCCGACTTGTCGCCTTCGTAATTCTCATACACAGCCTCCAAGGTTCTCCTAATCGCAAGATTGTATTTAAAATTCTGGTCAAACATAATGTCACGACCACTCACCGATGCCATGCTCAGATAGTAAATAAGTTCTTTCTGTTCAAGCGGCAGGTTCTCAAAACCGTCAACATAGTAACGTAAAACCTTAATGTCGTCAAAGTTATCAACCAACCATTTAGAATCCGCCTGAGGAGCCTTGGCGTCCCCGGTACATGAAACAACACCCAAAATCATTGTTGTCAAGATAAATATAAAGCTTTTTCTCATATTATATTAGTATATTGTATTTCGCAAATTTATAAATTTATTGCGAAAATTTTATACCGTTTGTTATTTATTCCTAACTTTGCCGCGTATTAAGATTGCATATTGGAATTACAGATGAAACTTATAACAAAAGTCGCCGACTTGCAGAACAGCATCAAAGAGCTCCGCACCAAGGGCTCGGTGGGATTTGTCCCCACAATGGGTGCATTGCATGACGGACACCTCTCGTTGGTGAAAAAATCATGCGCCGAGTGCGCAGTGACAGTGGTAAGCATCTTTGTCAACCCCACTCAGTTCAATGACAAGAACGATTTGAAAAACTATCCCCGTACACTCGAACAGGATATGAAACTGCTGGAAAGCACAACGGTGGATATCGTGTTTGCGCCCACAGTGGATGAGGTCTATCCCGAACCCGACACCCGAATTTTCGACTTCGGACAGGTGGACAAAGTGATGGAAGGTGCAAGCCGTCCGGGCCATTTCAACGGAGTTGGTCAGGTGGTAAGCCGCCTCTTCGCAATGGTGGAACCCGACAAGGCCTTCTTCGGCGAGAAGGATTTTCAGCAGATTGCCGTAGTGAAAGAGATGGTACGTCAGTTGGGGTTCGGAGTGGAGATCATTGCCTGCCCCATCATCAGAGAGAGTGACGGTCTGGCTATGAGTTCACGCAACACCCTGCTCACAAAAGAGCATCGTGCGGCTGCTCCTCACATCCACGAGGTAATGGCACAAGCACAGAAAAAGGTGGGCGAAATGACTCCCGACCAACTCGAAAAATGGGTGGCCGAGGAGGTGGATAAAAACCCGCTGCTCAAAACAATCTATTTCCAGGCAGTGGATGCTCTCACAATGCAGAAAGTAAACTCTTGGGAGAACGAGCATGGAGTACAGGGATGTATTGCCGTTCAGGCAGGAGAGATAAGGTTAATCGATAATATTCGTTTGGTATGATGATAGAGGTATTGAAATCAAAAATTCACCGCGTAACCGTTACACAGGCCGACATCAACTACATTGGCAGTGTAACCATTGATGGTCTGTTGCTGGATGCGGCAAACATGATTGAAGGCGAGAAGGTTCACATTCTGGATGTAACCAACGGAGAACGTCTTGAAACCTACACCATTCGAGGTGAGGAGGGTAGCGGAATGATCTGTATCAACGGTGCTGCGGCACACAAAATACATGTAGACGATTTGGTGATAATCGTATCGTATGCACTGATGGATTTTGAGGAGGCAAAAGCGTTCAAGCCCAGCATCATCTTCCCCGAAAGCAAAACCAACCGTCTGAAATAAGACTGAAAAGTTAATAAAAAAGGCCTTGCTGATTGCAGGGCCTTTTTTATTCCTTATTTATACTCTTTGAGCAGTAGACCGAAATCGGAAATATCTCCCACCGTCAGATGTGGGCGCGGACTCGCCTTCTGGGACTGCTCCAAAGTGGTCTCGCCCGAAAGCACCAAAACACCCATGGCTCCCGCATTGAGAGCAACAGCAACATCGGTATAAAGGCGATCTCCTATGACGGCCATCTCGTCGGGACGCACATCGAATCTCTCCGCCAAGCCCTGCAAAAACTCAGGATTGGGCTTTCCGATAACAACGTCGGGATTGCGATTGACCGCATGCTCGATTGCCGCACAAATAGAACCGCAATCAACCAACACGTTGGGTTGGTCGGTGGGGCAAACACGGTCGGGATTGGTCGCAAGGTAGTACTTGCCCTGCGATATCCACCATGCCGCACGGCACAGCCTTTCGTAAGAAAGCGTCATGTCAAAGCCAACAACCACTGCGTCCGGCTCATCTTCGGCACTATCGGCCGTGGAGATAAATCCGGCCTCCTCAAACTCTCGCGTCATACTCGGCGTTCCGAGAATGAAGAGTCGTTTTATATCGGGATGATTGATACGCAAAAAGTTTATCGTCGCCACCGAGGTAGTATACATCTTCTGCTCCGTTGCCGGTATCCCCATACCCGAAAGGCGTTTCAGATAATCACCCACATTGCGCGACGGATTGTTGGTGAGAAACGAATAACCAATCCCCATCTCGGTGAGTTGCTCCAAAAAACCTATCGTATAAGGAAACAGAGTGGAACCCATATATATCGTTCCATCCATATCCAACGCAACATGACGCAGACGGCCGATACGTTCGGCAAGCTGTTCCTCCTTAAATGGAGTCGCCAAATACTTTATTCCCATTTTTAAACAAAAACTACTATGGTTCTAAATTCTGACATTACTACTTACCGTAGTCACCAAGCCCCTATCAGTCTCTGATGAAAAAAAACTTTTGTGGTGCTAAATTCTGACATTGCTACTTACCGCAGTCGCCAAACTCCTATCAGTCTCTGATGAAAAAAAATTAGGCCTGCTCAACGGGAGCTACCAACCAGCAAATAAGATATGCCCAGAATCCCAATGATCCGCAAATCAAAAGAATCAAAAAGATGATACGTACAAGAGTTACATCCAAATTTAAATACTTTGCGATTCCACCGCATACACCTGCAATCTTACCATTGCTTACTCTGCAAAATTTCTTGTCTGCCATAATTCCTTATTTTTAAATATTAGTTAATAGTTTATTTTTATATGTCAAATACATCCTATCTTCCACAAAGATAGAAAAAATAAATGTAATCTCACCTCTTTGCACAAAGATTGCAAATGAAACAAAAACGAAAAAATGAAACAAAAATGTTTGAAAATTGAGAGAAAAGTGTAATTTTGCAATAATTGGGGAGAATTGAACCCACACGGAATTGACACCGCACAAAAGGTAATTTCGTGACTAACAGAATGTTAAACTAAAATCGGCACAGTATGGATGATGGTTATTCCGGTAAACGCAGCTGTCGTATCGTTCGCGAATACGGTGCCGTTGGTGTGCGGTATTGAGCGCATAGTTTGCTCTCACAGCCATAAAAATCATTCTAAAACATGGTATTCGGGTTTCGAAAACTTATCGAAACTCTTCTGCTCGGCAAAAACTCGTAATGTCGAGCACGGTGTATCATTGTCTTACGGTAAAAACCTATGGGCATACAAACCGTCGTTCCTCGTGAACACTAAAACGGTGCTGCATGCCAACCCGGGTTGAAGAGGTGAACGGTGAAAACCCGATGGCAGCCCAAGGCACCCGTCGGACCATTAAGACAACCCGATTCTTAATCCCGTAAACAGACCACAGTGCCATGATTACACTTTATCTCAAACAACATAACAAAATCGTTCGCAATGCCGACGTGGCCCTATTTGACGAGTTGGGCTACGACGATATTCTTTGGATCGACCTGATGGCCGCCACCATAAAAGAACAGAAAACGGTGGAGAACTTCATGGAAATCAACCTGATGACACGTCAGCAGATAGAAGAGATTGAGAGTTCTTCAAAATATTCGGAGACCGAGAACGCCATATTTTCCAATGCAAGTTTCTTTATCTCAACGCCCGAAGGTTTCATCGTGGAACCTGTTTCGTTCATCGTATGCGAGGGTGTGCTCATCACGACGCACAGTCGCGAACTGCGTACTTTCAACGAGGCAGCAAAGAGATTGCAGATGAACAACAGAGCCTACCCGACCGGCTACCACATTCTGATATCGATTCTTGAAGTGCGTATCGATGCCGATGCCGACCTCGTGGAGAATGTTGCAAAACAGATTGCCGCATTGAGTAAGGACATATCGTTGGACGGTATCGTCGATAAGGAGGACCTGAAACGAATCAACCAGTTGCAGGAGAACACCATGATGATAAGAGAGAACATCTTTGACCGTCAGCGAGTACTCTCGGGCATACAGCGCAGTGAACGTTTCCCGAACGATATCTATCCCCATCTGCAACTGATGGTGCGTGACGTCAATTCACTCATCAGTCATGCCGATTTCAGTTTTGAACGTCTGGACTATCTGCAAGATACAGCTCTCGGTCTTATCAACATTGACCAAAGTAACGTAACGCGTATCTTTACGGTGGCTTCGCTGTTCTTCCTGCCGCCCACATTCATCGCCAGCATGTACGGAATGAACTTCAAGTATATGCCCGAATTAAACTGGAAATTCGGATATCCGTTTGCCATTCTGCTGATGCTGTTGTTGTTGGGGGTCACCTATTGGTACTTTAAGCACAAAAAGTGGCTTTGATCCGGACACAGGAAAAAACAAAAAGCATGTGAAAAAGAATCACATGCTTTTTTTGTTTGTGGAACGATATACGGGAATTAGAACCAGCCGTCCTCGCCCTACATAAGTCTTTAAGAATGGTAAGTGATGGTGCGTTCTATGACGTTGGTTGTGTGGGAGTCATCGGTATAGACAGTGCGTTTTATCACACGCAACCAGTTGCCTGCCGCGTCAAACAGCTCATAATCATAAGTGGTCGTATGATCAAAATCATCCTTCACCAGCGAATTGCGACGCTGCTCACTAACCAAACGATGCTCCTTATCATACTCATAGGTGACACTGTATTCGGCAATGAATACAACATCTTTCGTTTCCGACTCCAATACATCTTCTTCCGTTCCTCCCTCGTCGGCAACCGAATAAAAAATCTTCTCCGTCAGACGTCCATACTTATCGTAATGATATTCTGTCTTGTAGGAAATATTGTCGGTTTCAATGCGGGAAACAATGCATCCGTCGGATGTATAAACTGCCGTCTGACTGATGCCCGACGAAGAACCCGACATGGTACACCCTGCCGAATCATAACTATAAAACAACGTATCGGGTGCTATTTCGTTGGGTGAGAGGGTCACTGCCAACGCCACTCTGCCCTGTCCGTCATATTCAAGTTTTCGCGACGACAAATAGACCTCTCCCGAACGATATTCTCCGCCCAGCAACACTCCCTGTTCGGAATATTCGGGCACAAAGGTCATCACATAATTACCTCCGCGACCGCCATTGCTGTCAAGCACCTTAACTCCTCGCACATCGAACTCCATGCGGCTCTCTTCCTGCACCTTGCCCGTCTTGACGAAGCCCTCGGCACTCTCCATAGCCAGTTGGTTGATACTCTCTACCGTAGCCACATGGCCCAAAAGACCCTCTTCGCGTAAACCTCCCGAGAAATAGACCGGCCCCTTGTCGGCACACGAACTAACCACGGTGCAAATCAACAACATCACACCGCCAAGCACGACTCTTTTTCTTCTTCTCATCTTCTGCACCGAATTTTCCCGCAACTTATTTCAAGGTTTTGATATCCTTTATCCTCAACTGCGGGGTAACCGTACCGCGGTAATGATTCTCCACAATATTGTAGCACACATCTATCGGACGACCGTTTCTGATCCACTCATAGTGTTCGGGCTGCTGGAAAGCAATCGATGCGATGGAGGTATTAGGTTTCTGGCGCTGGATAAGATCCATTCTCAGATGCTCCATCTCGTTACCCACCAATCGGGCATCGCCCTTGCTGCTCACACCACGGGTCACAAACACAGGTGCCGTATTCCCCGGACCGAACGGCTGGAAACGGGTCAGCAGATTGCGGAACGAAGGAGTAATATCGCTGAACAACAACTCCGAGTCTATATCAACCTGAGGTATCAACAACGACGGATCGATATGTTCCTCCACATAAGCATGGAATCTGCGGGTAAACTCCTCCACATTCTCCGGCTTCATGGTCAAACCTGCCGCATACATATGTCCTCCGAAATTTTCAAGCAAATCCGAACACGATTCCACCGCCTTATAGAGGTCGAAACCGGGTACACTGCGAGCCGAACCCGTCGCAAATCCGTTACTCATGGTCAGCACCACCGTAGGACGATAATAGGTCTCTATCAGACGCGAGGCCACGATTCCTACGATACCCTTCATCCACTTGGGATTATATATCACCGTACTCTTATGACGTTTCATCTCGGGATTGCTCTCAATGATGTCATGAGCCTCCTGAGTGATTTTGCGGTCAATGGTTTTACGTTCCTTGTTGTGGTCGTCTATGTCGTTTCCGAACTTCTCGGCTGCATGTTCGTCACGTTCGATGAGTAAATCCACAACTCTGTGACCTCCCGATACATGCTCCTCGTCCTCACTATGTTCCATGACCATACGGCCCGCCGCATTGATACGGGGACCAATCTTGAAGACGATATCATCTATGGTAATCTGATGTTTGTCGAGATTGCAGATCTTGATAATCGAACGCAAGCCCTTTCGCGGATTCTCGTTCAGACGTTTCAGACCATAATAGGCCAGAATTCGGTTCTCACGAACCAAAGGAACAATATCGGCAGCGGTACTTACCACAACCAAATCCAACAATTTCTCAATCTCCTTAAACTCAATATGTCTATACTGAGCATATCCCTGCACGAGCTTGAAACCCACTCCGCAACCCGACAACTCGTCGAACGGATAATGGCAATCGTCCCGCTTGGGATCAAGAACAGCTACTGCCTTCGGAATCTCATCTCCGGGCAGGTGGTGGTCACAAATAATGAAATCAATTCCTTTTTGTTTTGCATAGTCGACTTTCTCATTGGCCTTGATTCCGCAGTCCAACGCAATCACAAGTCCGACACCCTTGTTCTCGGCATAATCGATACTGCTGAACGAAATGCCGTATCCCTCGGTGTAACGGTCGGGAATGTAAAACAGGAGGTTCTTATGCCCCAATTGCCTCAGGAATGTATATACCAAGGCAACGGCTGTGGTTCCGTCTACGTCGTAATCGCCGTAAACCATGATCTTCTCACCCTTGCCGATAGCCTCATCAACACGTCTGACCGCCTTCTCCATATCCTTCATCAGGAACGGATCGTGCAAATCCGACAACTTGGGATTGAAAAATCCTTCCGCCTCACTGCTAGTCTCTATGCCTCTTTGTACCAGTAGGTTAGCAAGCACTTTCGGCAAACCCATCGATGCAGCAAGCAGTTCTACTTTCTGCGGATCGCCCTGCGGCTTGATTACCCAACGTTTGTCAATTGGCATAATCTTATATATTTTTTATTTAACGTTTTTCTACAAACCAATCCGAAGTCGCCACGTACAATCTCTTCATAACGGGCAACCTTCTTCACAACAATGCACATCAATCACCATGCACTCTTGCGAATCAAACACAATGTCGTATCTACACAACGACATCACTCATAAATAAATTTTGGATTAAGTAACTTATAGGTCTTTCAGCAAATCTCCATTGAGGATACAAGAAACAGAATGTTTCTTCTAACATCGCCCTCTACCCGAGTTCCCGACTCCGGCACCTACTCTAAACCAGTGCCCGTCTTCATCGAAAACAATCATATCAAAAGACCCTTCTACGACTGTCCCGTCCCAACTCCATGCCAAAAAACTACGGCACTATGACGAAACAACACCTCTCTGCCGAAACCTGCATACAACAAAAGGCAGGTATATACCCAATATACCCGACGAACAACTCACAAATTTTTAAATCATCATCTACTCGGAATAGACAATCTGCACCTTCTTCCTTCTGCCTCCACCCTATAAATTTAAGGTCTTTCCGAATATTTTCTCAATCTGTTCAATCCGTCATTCGCCGTCGACATTAAAGTTTACTACTTATCCAATTGATGCAAAAGTAATCATATTTTTGAAAAATCGGCATTTTTTTTTACTATTTCGTTACCCCGCAACGTATTTTTTTATTTTTACCACCCTTTTTTTCACAAATTATATAAAAGCCTCCTCTTTACTATCCGGAACCAAACCTTTCTCACACCGACTGCCGAGAAACAAAAAACATGATTATATGAAAAATTTTAGTACTATGTATTGCATAGTATTATTTTTTATTCATATATTTGCATTACAAAATAATCACTAACAAAAAAATGAAAGAGATAACCACCATAAACGTAGGCAAATCCGTTTTTACAATGGAGGTCGATGCTTATCGCATGTTGCGCCGCTACCTCGACGACGTGGCACGCCATTGCGAAGAAGCTGTGCGCAAAGACACACTTGAAGATGTAGAAATACGTGTAGCAGAGATTTTTAGCGAACATTGCCGTTCGTTGCAAACCGTTGTCACAACTTCAATGGTGCGCGAAGCCATCAACACGATAGGACCGGCACAGAGTTTCGGCGAATACACCGATGAAGGAGAGATTTTTAAACAACTGCGTTACAAGAAACTCTCATTATCAAGTCAGGATCGCATAATAGGTGGAGTCTGCGGGGGAGTGAGCGAATATTTCGGAGTGGAAAGCACACCCGTAAGGTTGCTGACATTCGCATTGATATTTTTCGGTGGAGTGAGCCTGTGGGTCTACCTGATAATGTGGGCCGTTATGCCCCGCCACGAGGAACAATGATTTTTTCTCATAGTACCTTTTGGGAAGAGGAAACATAGGCGGCTACCTAAAAAGCTAAATAGTGGCAAGCAAACACAATAAAAGTACAATCACAACAACAAGAGAATCATCCCATTCTTTGTTGAAAAAAAATGAAAAAATTATGGAAGGAAAGAAATTTTACAGAGTAAGCAATGGTAAGATTGCAGGTGTATGTGGCGGAATAGCAAACTATCTCAACATTGATGTAACCGTCGTACGTATCATTTTTCTGCTTTTGTTATTCTTTGCCGGCGGAGGATTCCTAGCATATCTTATCTTCTGGCTGGTAGCTCCCGTTGAGCCCGAAGAACCCAAAAAACTCAATCAATAATCTTTAAACATAAGTCATGGCGGAAACCATAAACATAGATAACGTAAAGTCCCAGATGAGAAAGGGAATTCTGGAATATTGCGTGCTGCTGATTCTCTCGAAAGGGGATTCGTATGCACCGCAAATCATTCAGGAGTTGAAAGAGGCAAATATGAATGTGGTGGAGGGCACCCTCTATCCGATTCTTACCCGTCAGAAAAATCAGGGATTGCTTGCCTATCGTTGGGAAGAGTCGCCGCAAGGGCCACCTCGCAAATATTACTCCATGACCGACAAAGGACGTCAGGCTCTCGCCGAGCTCGACGCCGTATGGAGTGAAATGAACGAACAAATCTTAACAATTAAAAACATAGAACAATGAAAGAGGTGATAAAGGTGAGTATTGCGGGCATAGCGTTCGCACTCGACAAAGAAGCACACAAAGTCATTGAAACATATCTCAATACACTCAGAAACGGTTATGCCGACAATCCTGACGGCAGCGAAATAGTGGCCGATATTGAGGCCCGTATCGCCGAACTGATTCTGACCGCACAGCCGGCCGACAGGGTAGTGGAACGCGAACTCACAGACAAAATAGTGGCACAACTTGGCTATCCCGACGATTTTGAACCTGTCGCCGAAACAAAAAGCCGCATGCAAAAACGACTCTATCGCAGCGCACACGGACAAAAAATAGGCGGTGTATGCAGCGGACTGGGCGTCTATTTCGGCATAGATCCATCATGGATCAGGCTGGGATTATTTATTCCACTCATGTTAAGCATCATCTTCTCGTTGTTTGACAGCGATGTATTTGACGAATTCATGGGCAACATGTTTTTGTGTTTCGTGATGCTCTATGTGTTGATGTGGATTGTCATTCCGGTGGCCAAGACTCCGCGCGAAAAATTGGAACTCAGCGGCAAAAAAGTAACCGTCAAAAACATTCAGGAGAATATGGCCGAAAGTGCCAACACCATCTCACAAGAGAAAAACGCAACCGTATGGAGCGAACTTCTTTGTGTACTCGGCCGCATAATTCTCTTCGGCTTAAAATTGTTCGTCTTTTTCATTGCCGCAATATTCGGTCTGGCGGCTCTGGCAGTGCTGATAGCCTTTGTAACGGTACTGATAGGCGGATTCGCGGGATTGGGATTTGAACTCTCCGATCTGCATCTCAACATGGGAACTCCCACACTGTTGGTATCACTCGGCCTGGGAAGCATTCTATTGTTTCTTATCTCATGTATATATGTGGTAATAAGGATGTTAAGTAGCAAAAAGAGCAGCAATACCCCACTGGTGATTTTGTTGTTGCTGTGGTTGCTGACCACGGTGGCCTTCGGAGTGATGACGCTTGTCAACTGGGCCAATTTAAGCGACGACGATTTCATTGAACAATTAGAGTCATACCAAGGCCAGTCGTCATATTCGGTCACGGGTGGCAATGCTCAGAACAACGACTATGATTCGTTTGATGACGCCATGAAGGCACTCGAAGAGTTGGAAGACAGCGTTCCTCGTGACACCCTCTCGGTGAATGCCACCATAGTGGAGGGCGATGAGTCGGCACAAATTGATGAAACAACCGACCCCTCAACCGACAACGATGGCCGAAAAGAGCTGAACGTAAACATTTAGACCAACTGATTCCGCTTCCAATCCGTAAGAACGGTTGCATAAAACGGTCATGGCATGGAAATGATACGTTGCACGAACAACCAACGGTCAGGCACCGCCTGATCAGGTGATAAAAAAACAATAAAAAAGGTGTGTTACCCGTTTCAAAAGGGTGATACACCTTTTGTTTTTCGCCTTTTTAATTAGGTATGAACGATATTTTTGCTATTTTTGTAGATTGGAATAGAAATATACTGAAACAAAAAAACAAAAAGTCGATATAACAATGATTGAGAAAATTAATGATTTACTTGCACGCATCGAGGCATTCAGCTCGACAGATGCAAAAGAAATAGAGGATTTCCGTATCAAAATCCTGGGTCGCAAAGGCGAAATGAACGATATCATGGATGAGTTCAAGACCGTGGCCCCGGAACTCAAACGCGAACTCGGACAGAAAGTTAATCAACTGAAAAACCGCGCAATAGCACGTATCGAGGAGCTCAAACAGCAGGCCGAGGAGAAAGCCATGGCTACCCCCTCGTCTACCATTGACGATATGTCACGCCCCGGTACCGAGGAACAATTAGGTTCACGTCATCCGATTTCGATCGTGCGCAACGAAATATGCGACATCTTCAACCGCTTGGGTTTCACCGTGGCAGACGGCCCCGAGATTGAGGACGATTGGCACGTGTTCTCGGCACTCAACTTCCCGCCCGAACACCCCGCACGCGATATGCAGGATACTTTCTTCATTGAGAAAAATCCCGATATTCTGCTCCGTACCCACACCAGCTCGATTCAGGTGCGTACCATGGAGAAACAGCAGCCGCCCATCCGCGTGATATGCCCGGGTCGCGTGTTCCGCAACGAGGCTATCTCGGCTCGCGCACACTGCATCTTCCACCAGATAGAGGGTCTTTATATTGACGAGAAGGTGTCGTTCGCCGATCTGAAACAGACACTCCTGTTCTTCGCCAAAGAGTATTTCGGCGAGAATACACAAATCAGACTCCGTCCCTCATACTTCCCCTTCACGGAACCTTCGGCAGAGTTGGACGTATCGTGCAACCTGTGTGGCGATAAGGGCTGTAATGTATGTAAGGGAACCGGTTGGTTGGAGATTCTGGGTTGCGGTATGGTAGATCCCAACGTGTTGGAAGCCAACAATATTGACAGCAAAAAATACACCGGTTTCGCATTTGGTATGGGTGTTGAACGTATTGCAATGCTCAAATTCGGTGTCAAGGACCTGAGACTCTACTTCGAGAACGATAAACGATTCCTCGATCAATTCGAATCGGCTATCTAATCGGCAAAACAATAGGGTAAAGGTCAATAGAAAAAAAGACCAAAAGAAAACAATACAATGAACAAAAAGGCATTATGTGCGATATGTGTGCTTATGATGTTCTCCTGCGGTGTGGTACAGAAACAGGAGAGTACACCCGTCGTGACAGAAGCCGCACCCGACGAACTCTATTCTAACGATTCGCTTCGCAGCATCTTCCACTACACGGAAGGTCTGAAAAGTCTGTTGGTAAACAGCAACCCCGAAAAGGCGATAAAAGAGTTTGACAAATCAATAGAAATGGATTCCACAAGCGCAGCCACCTATTTCCAGATGGCTGCCGCTGTGGCACCCAAAAGCCCCGACTCGGCACTGATGTGGAGTCGAAAATCGGTGGCGCTGGACTCACTCGAAATCACATACCGACACCAACTCGGACAACTCCTTATCATGAACCAAAGGTTCAAGGAGGCAACGAAACTATATGAGAAAATGTTGGTGGAGGATCCCAGAAACCCGAACAACTACCGCATGCTGGCAGCTCTGTACGAGTACAACGGACAGCCCTTCGCGGCAATAGCAATGCTCGATTCGGCAGAATACAAGGTGGGGCGTCTGCCCGAACTGGCCGAATTCAAGAAAGAGTTGCTCATCGGAGTGAAACACTACGACAGAGCCATCAAAGAAACACTGACACAGTTGGAGGAGAATCCATACGATATCAACAACTACACCACACTCGCACAACTCTACGGCATGACCGGCAAGGACTCTCTGGCGGTAGTCAACTTCCAGAAAGCCATGAAGATAGATTCAACCGATATGCGTAATCTGGCGTTACAGTTGGATTTCTACCATCAGCGCAACCGCAATCAGGAGTATCTCTCAATAATGAGAAAAATATTCGAGGCGGACAACATTCCGGTGGATAGCAAAGTGAAACTTTTTAAAGATATCACGGCAAGTAGAGGATACTATCAGGACAACTATTTCTCAATCAATGCGTTGGCAGGAATACTGCTGGCCAAGTACCCCAGCAACTCCGACATCGTGGAACTATATACCACCCATCTGATACGTTCGGGTGAGTTGGAGAGAGCGCTGGAAGTATACAAAAACCACATCGGGGCAGGTCACCAGGAACTAAAAGCATATTACGGCATAATGGACATTGAATCGTATCTGCAACGTACCGACTCGGTGGAGAAATATGCCGAAAAAGCCCTCGAATTGTTCCCCGATGACAGCGAATTGTATCTGCGCAAAGGGTTCGCAGAACAAAGCATGGCTAAATTCAAAGAGGCTCTCGATACCTATAACGAGGCCCTCAAACACACATCAACCGATTCGGTCAAAAGTGTGATACTGACCACAATTGGCGACACATATCACACAATGGGCAAGACCAAGAAGTGCTTTGCATACTACGATAAAGCGCTGGAACTTGACGGCAACAATGCAGCTCTGTTGAACAACTATGCATATTTCTTGTGCGAATCGGGAGTGGTCAATGAAGAGGTGCTGGCAATGGGAAAGAAAGCCTGCGAACTCGTTCCCAACAACTCCACCTATCTTGATACATGGGGTTGGATTCTATTCAAAATGGGACGTCTGGAAGAGGCCAAAAAGATAATGCAACAAGCAATCAGCTTCGATTCCTCGAAAAGCAGCGATTTGGCGGCCCATTACGGCGATATTCTCCACGCAACGGGGAACAACTTCCTTGCGGAGTTCTACTGGAAGCAAGCCCTCGAAAACGGCTATAACGAAGAGGAAATCAGAAAACGACTCGAAAAAATAGGTGCAAAATGATCCGTAAGTCCATCATACTCATAACTCTGTTACTGACATGCAGCCTCGCAACCAATGCTCAGACAATCGAAAGTCTGAATGAAGAAATTGCCAAGGCCGAACAGGAAATTGCACTCAACGAGAAACTGCTCAATCAGATAAAAGCCGATCAAACAGGTAACGAAAAACAGTTGAAGTTGATAAGATCACGCATCTCGAGCCGACAAAAAATTGTACGCTCTCTCAACAGCCAGATAAACATGCTCGACAAGGGTATCAAAAACAAAGAACAGAATATCGTGGAGCTGAACAAACGTCTGGCTATGCTCAAAAACGAATATGGGAACATGATCTACGAGTCGTACAAAAACTACAAACTCAACAACTCGTTGCTCTTTCTGTTCGCTTCGAAAGACTTTAATGACATTACGCGACGTCTGGACTACATGCGTCGCTACAACAATATGCGTAAAGATAAGGCGGTGGAGATTGACTCGCTGAAAATACAACTCGGTGAGGAGGTCAATGACCTCACAAAACAAATCAACAAGCTGGACAACACCAAGGAGAGTCGCAACAAGGAACTCTCAACACTCGAAAAAGACCGTACACAATATTCGGAAAAAAGCAAAGAACTGCAACAACAACAAAGCAAGGTGTCCAAAACACTGGAACAGAAACGATTACAAAAACAACAAGCCGAACGACAACTGCAACGTATCATTGCAGAGGAGGCTCGCAAGGCAAGAGCACAATCGGGTGATTACAGCGAGGAAGAACAACGAGCATACATAGAACTCTCGGGACGTTTCGACCAAAACAAAGGCAAATTGCCAATGCCCGTGACCGGTGTCATCATCGACCACTTCGGAGTACATCAGCACCCGACGCAAAAGAATCTGACCGTAAACAACAAAGGTATAAACATAGCTGCCGAAAGAGGCGGTTCTGTATTCTCTGTGTTTGATGGAGTGGTGAGCAGGGTGGTATTCATCAGCGGACTGAACAACTGTGTCATGATTCGTCACGGAGAGTATTTCACGGTCTATTCAAACCTGACCAACGTAAACGTGAAAACAGGCGATGTGGTGAGCCTGAACCAGAAAATAGGCTCGCTCTCCAATAGCAACGACAATGAAGACAATACACTCCATTTTGAGCTTTGGAGAGGTACCACCAATCTCGACCCCGAACCCTGGCTCGATTAACGAAAAAACACTTGAAAATGGCCACAATAAGATACTATAAACAGGATTGTGATTTCCTGCCCAAACAGAGAATGAAAATATCGGCTTGGATAAAAGAAACCATCGCCGAAGAGGGCTTTACGGCAGGAGAAATAAGTTATATTTTCTGCTCGCAAGAATCACATCTGGAAATGAACAGACAGTATATAGGTCATGATTATCAGACAGATATCATCACCTTTGACTATACCGACTACGAAAAACGCAAAGTCAGTGGCGATATATTCATCGATCCCGTAACCGTACATCAGAATGCCGAAACGTGGAACACCACACAAACCGAAGAGATGTTGCGAGTCATCATTCACGGCATACTGCATCTGTGCGGATACAAAGATAAAACCGATGAAGAACAAGTCGTCATGAGAGCAAAAGAAAACCACTATTTAGCACAGTTCAAATGAAATTGGAGTATGATATAATAGTGGTCGGAGGAGGCCACGCAGGTTGTGAGGCCGCGGCTGCGGCTGCAAAATTGGGCCGCAAGACACTGCTCATCACAATGGATATGACAAAATATGCCTCCATGTCATGCAATCCGGCTATTGGAGGTGTTGCCAAAGGACAGATAGTCAGAGAGATAGATGCTCTGGGAGGACAAATGGGTATCGTTACGGATCGCACCACCATACAATTCCGTATGTTGAACCGTTCGAAAGGTGCCGCCATGTGGAGTCCGAGAGCACAATGCGACAAAGCCGCTTTCTCGGCCGAATGGAGAAAAATTCTTGAAAATACCGACAACCTTAATCTATGGCAAGATACTGTTAATCAGTTGATTATATCTAACATTGAGGGCGAAAACAAGGTGTGTGGCGTGCGCACTATGATGGGTATTGAGTTCTCGGCCAAGGCAGTAATTCTCACCAACGGAACCTTCCTCGGCGGACTCATGCACATAGGTCGTAACAATGCCGGAGGAGGTAGAGCAGGCGATAGCGCATCTTACGGAATAACCGAACAGCTCGTCGAACTTGGTTTCGAGGCCGGACGAATGAAAACCGGTACTCCCGCACGTCTGGATGCAAGAAGCATAGATTTCTCGGTGATGGAGCCACAAAAAGGTGATGAAAATCCATCGAAATTCTCATTCCTACCCAGCACCAAAGCCGTTGAAAATCAGCTGCCTTGCTATCTCGTATACACCTCCAAGGAGGTTCATGACACCCTGAGAACCGGCTTCGAAGACTCTCCGCTCTTTACAGGTATAATTCAAGGCATAGGACCACGCTATTGTCCAAGTATTGAGGATAAATTACGCACTTTTGCAGGCAAAGATTTTCACCAACTCTTCCTTGAACCCGAGGGTAGGGAGACCAATGAATACTATCTGAACGGTTTTTCTTCGTCACTTCCCTGGCAAGTACAGATGGAAGCACTGAGAAAAATCAAAGGTTTTGAGAACGTAAACATATATCGAACAGGTTATGCCATCGAATATGACTACTTCCCTCCTACCCAGTTACATCATACACTCGAAACAAAATTGGTGCAAAACCTCTATTTTGCAGGGCAAATCAACGGAACAACCGGCTATGAAGAGGCCGCAGCACAAGGTTTAGTGGCCGGAATTAACGCCGCAAGAAAAATTTCGGGCGAAAATGAGTTTATTCTCAATAGAGATGAAGCATATATAGGTGTTTTGATTGACGATCTGGTGACAAAAGGAGTGGATGAACCGTACAGAATGTTCACCAGTCGCGCCGAATACCGAATTCTACTGCGTCAGGATGATGCCGATATGCGCCTTACACCTATCGCAGAAAAACTCGGAATGGCAACAGATGAACGCATAAAATCCTTTAATGAAAAGAAAGAGAAGATAAATTTGCTGAAAAATTTCGTATTAAACACAAGTATTGACAAAGAAGAGGCAAATAAATATCTTGAAACCATAAATTCTACACCGATCACACAGAAAAAACGTATCGGAGAATTGCTTTCGCGCAACGAGGTAACAATAAAAGGATTGTCGGAATACTCGGAAAGTATAAAAAATTTCGTTACTGAGAATCAAATATCCGAAGAGGTGATCGAGGCAATAGAGATAGAGCAGAAATATAAAGGGTATATAGAACGCGAGAAAGAAGTTGCCGATAAGCTGAAAAGATTGGAAAATATCATTATTCCCGATAATTTTGATTTCAACTCAATGCAATCATTGACCATCGAGGCAAGGCAGAAATTGACTCGCATTCAACCCAAGACCATCGGTCAGGCATCTCGCATTCCAGGAGTATCACCTGCCGACATAAACGTCTTATTGATTTTCTTTGGTCGTTAATTTTTATTCATAAAAGATCTCACGATTAAAGACACTTTTAATATCCCTGCATACAAAGCATGTAAAATTTTTACCGATAAAAATCACTGCGAGATACGAGAATAAAAATGTTCCACGTGGAACACAATAAAAAAGAGAGGGTAGTGCGCCCTCTCTTTTTTTATAAGTAGTTAAGTAAAATAAAAATTACTTATTCTGCATCTTTGACCAAGAATCTTTCAAACTTACAACTCGATTGAAAACAGGCTTATTCGCAGTGCTGTCCTTATCAACACAGAAATATCCAATTCTCTCAAACTGGAATTTCTCACCTACTTCGGCCTCTCCCAACGACTGCTCCAAGTATCCGGTCGTTACAACCATCGATTCGGGATTTATATAATCCAAGAATGTCTTTCCTTCCTCAATATTGTTGGGATCTTCCTTCGAGAACAAATTATTGTAAAGTCTTACCTCCGCCTCAACAGCATGCTCGGCCGATACCCAATGAATCACGCCCTTAACCTTTCTACCGTCAGACGATGATCCATTTCCTGACTCGGGATCATAAGTACAACGCAATTCGATGATATTTCCTTCCTCATCCTTGATAACTTCTTCACATTTAAGAAGATATGCATATCTTAAACGTACTTCGCTACCCGGTGAAAGACGATAATATTTCTTGGGAGGATTCTCCATAAAGTCGCTACGTTCAATGTAAAGCTCGCGGCTGAAAGGCACCTGACGTGTGCCGGCAGACTCATCTTCGGGATTATTGATAGCAGTGAACATCTCACTCTTACCCTCGGGATAGTTGGTAATAACCACCTTCAAAGGATCCAAAACTCCCATACGACGCTGTGCATTCTTATTCAAGTCTTCACGAACACAAAACTCCAACAATGACAAATCAATAACATTATCTCTCTTGGCAACACCCACCTTCTCGGCAAATGCACGAATCGAAGCAGGCGTGTAACCCTTTCTGCGTAAAGCACATATGGTCGGCATACGAGGTTCGTCCCAACCTGTTACATAACCCTCCTTCACAAGCTGCAACAAACGACGCTTACTCATAACAGTATAAGTAAGATTAAGACGGGCAAACTCATACTGATGGCTGGGGAAAATCTCCAATTCATCTATGAACCAATCATACAAAGGACGGTGTACATCAAACTCTAACGTACAGATAGAGTGAGAAATATGCTCTATGGAGTCACACTGACCATGGGCATAATCATACATGGGATAGATGCACCATTTGTTGCCTGTTCGGTGATGATCGGTATGAATAATACGATACATAATAGGGTCACGCAACAACATATTGGGATGCGCCATATCTATCTTTGCACGCAAAACCTTTGATCCATCGGGAAACTCGCCATTCTTCATACGTTCAAACAGATCGAGATTTTCTTCCACAGAACGATTTCTGAAAGGACTCTCCTTACCGGGAACGGTAATTGTTCCACGACCCTGACTAATCTCCTCCTGAGACTGGTCATCTACATAGGCTTTTCCCTTCTTAATCAACTTGATAGCCCATTCGTAAAGAGTATCGAAATAGTCCGAAGCATAGAATTCGTTGGCCCATTCGAAACCCAACCATTTGATATCCTCCTTTATTGAATCAACATATTCGGTATCCTCTTTAACAGGGTTAGTATCATCAAAACGGAGGTTACATTTTCCATTGTATTTACGTGCCATACCAAAGTTAAGGCAGATACTTTTGGCATGACCTATATGAAGATAACCGTTAGGTTCGGGCGGAAAACGGGTTTGAATATGGGTTCCGCCTTCTGCTATGTAGTTTTCTATTATCTCCTCAATAAAGTTCAGAGATTTCTCTTTTACGGCTACGTTCTCGTTTTTGACTTCCATTGTTTGTTCTTATTTGTTTTTATTTATTGCTTCTTTATTATTCGTTTATTTCTATTTATTAATTAATTTTTATTATTAAAATTATATTATTTAATAATAATTTGAAAGTAAAAAATAGAAAATAAATAAAAATATAAATAATAATAAATTATGAAAAAAATCTGTCTTATATGGCAGATAAATTCAAATACCAAATTTAATAAAAAGTAATAAAATTTACATATCGCAACAAAACTATTTTATTTTCAACATCTCACGTATCGATTTTTCGGCAGCACATCTCACCTGCTCATCTATCTCAACTACCGGTTCCTCATGCAACAATGCCTCATATATATTCTCCAATGTTACCATCTTCATATACTCACACTCAACACAACTGTTCGATCTGCTGATAGAATAAAATCTTTTACCTGGGGCTTCTCTCTCTATTTCATACATTACACCAGGCTCGGTAACTATTATAAACTCCTCTGAATCACTGTTTTTGGCATAATCAATGATTCCCTTTGTACTGCCGGCATAATCGGCCAATGCCACCACTTCGGCTCTACACTCGGGATGAACCAATACTTTCGCAGCAGGATGTTCCGCCTTCAACTCCTCAACACTCTTCACAGAAACAGCATCATGCACATGACAAGCTCCCTTCCACAGTTTCATATTCCTGCCCGTAAGATTGTTGATAAAACCGCCCAAATTGGCATCAGGAGTGAATATAATCTTCTGTTCCTTGTCGAACGATCCCACCACATCCAGAGCATTCGAAGAAGTACAACAAACATCCGTCAATGCTTTCACCTCCACCGACGTATTAACATAAGAAACCACCTTATGATCCGGATACTGTTCCTTCATGCGTTTCAGCTCTTCGGCACCACAAGAATCAGCCAACGAACAACTCGCCTCCATCACAGGCAACAACACCTTCTTATCTGGTGAAAGAACCTTTGCCGTTTCGGCCATAAATCGCACTCCTGCGAAGAGAATCATATCGGCTTCATTATCTGCCGCACGTTGTGCGAGAGCCAACGAATCGCCCGTAAAATCGGCTATTTGCTGAACTTCTTTACGAGTATAGTAATGAGCAAGTATAAGACAGTTCTTCTCCTTTTTAAGTTGTTCTATCTTCAATTTAAGATTTTTGTTTGATTCCTCCATATTATCTCTTTTTTTGGCGAGGTTTCAATTTCAATTGTTTTTTAATTTTATTAACCTTTTTAAAATTTTAAAAGGAATAATATAAATATAAAAGTCTGTTGGTTGTGTTAATCAAAATTTTTATTCACTCTTACACTCAAATACTGTTAATTACTTTTTTTGATAAAATATTGAAATACAATAATTTATTATAAAAAATAAAAGTGTGTTAAAAATTTTTTCAACAAATTAACACTCAAAAAAATGATGATAAAAATGTGTAAAACGACTCTATAAAATGTTTACTTTTAATTAAACTTTTTACTTGACTTTTCACTTTTTCCGTATATACATCTCTCCATCCTGAAAAGCAAGATAAAAATGTGAAATTTTATCTAAAAGTTTTTTACGTTTTGTTTATAAACACTTACTCGGTTTTTGACACCTTTTCAACAATCTTTGAACAAATTTCACGATAGAAATTCTCTATCTTTTCGTTGTACAAAACTATCGGCATTCCTGTGTCCGAACCCTCTGCTATCGACTCTATCACAGGTATTTGACCCAAAAAATCAACTCCGGTACGGTTGGCACACTCTGCTCCTCCTCCGCGACCGAAAATATAATATCTGTTATCAGGCAACTCCTCGGGCGTGAACCACGACATGTTCTCTATCACACCGAATACGGGTACCTCTATCTGCGGAGTCTGGAACATCTTTATTCCTCGCAATGCATCTGCTACCGCCACCTGCTGGGGAGTAGTCACAACAACGGCTCCCGAAAGCTTCAACTCATTGATTATTGAGAGGTGAACATCTCCTGTTCCGGGAGGCATGTCTATCAACAGAAAATCCAACTCCTCCCACAACGTCTGATGAATCAACTGTTTCAGTGCGCTATGAGCCATCGGACCGCGCCAAATCAACACATCTTCCGGATTGATGAAGAACCCTATTGACGCCACTTTTATGTTCCATTTCTCGGCGGGAAGAGTAAATTCGGCCTCACCTCTCTTCACAGCCAACGGTTCATATCCCTCCAATCCGAACATCTTGGGCAACGAAGGACCGTATATGTCGGCATCCAGGATACCCACATTATATCCCATTTCACTCAGCGTTACTGCCAGATTGGTCGATACGGTCGATTTTCCCACACCGCCTTTGCCCGACGATACGGCTATGATGTGTTTCACATCTTTTGCTGCCGAAGGCACAGGTTCGGGTTTCGGAGCCTCTTCTATCGTAATGAAAACTCTCTCTTTAAGCTGAGGATAGGCTCTTGTTATATTGGCGGCAATCTGTTTTTTGAGTGAATTGGCAAACGGATCGCGCTGACGTGTAAATTTCAATACAATGTTCAATCCCTCCTCGGTCATTGCCATTGCGTTCACAATGCCGGTGCTTACTATATCCTGTTTGGATTCGGGATGGATAATCTCTTTGAGAAGATTCAAAATATCTTCCTTGTTTATTTCGTTCATAGAAACAGACATTATTTAAATATAAGTATACAAAAGTACTAATTTACCGTTGATTATTTCATAAATCGGCCCTCAAAACTTTCAAAACAGATGTTTTTTGTTTGTGCAGATGGGGTATAAAGGTTTTTTGGGAGAATAACGCGCTGAAAAAATATTTATATTTGTATCTCGGTTCAACCATGTATGATTTTGATATAACAACAATTAAATACATAAATATATGAAAACATTTTTCAAAAGTTTCTGGGGT